>JAMXLJ010000151.1 GCA_024281095.1 Acidimicrobiia bacterium
TACGTAAACGAGATGCCCCAGCCGTCGCTGTAAATCTGAGAACCACGCTGCGGAGAGGTGGTGTGGTCGACGATGGTCCTGTGATGCGTGGTCTCACACGCACTGAGTGCCAGCATGAGAACCACAGCCACCGCGACGCAGCACCGAGTACGCACGACGCGCCTCCTCTGGTCAGGAGAGTAGGCGTGCACCGGCCGCTGTGTCGCGCTGAGCTTCGCGCACTACCTCGACTGAGCCCGCGTGGTTGGCGTCGCGTCGAAGTAGCGACCGCCATTGGTTCCGCACACCCCCGGGCGGGCTCGTGCTCCGGGTGGAAGCTCGCAGATGGCGGCCGCTATGCGGTCAGCGTCGGCCTTCGTAAAGTTCCCCGTGACACGAATCCCCGAGCTAGTGAACGTCCGCGTGTTGAATCGCGGTACCGTCACGACCTGACCAACGACCACGAATGCCACTTCATCCTGCGGTTCGGGCCTGGCGTACCCCTGTCGGGCTAACCCGTTGAAGCGTGTCAGGCCACCGGAAGTGAGCGAAATGTTGAGGCCAACGCCGTCCTGAGGCTGTTCCGAGACGGACACCGACACGACATCGTTGCCGTTCACTCCGGTAGGTCCGAGCGTGTAACACGCGGCCAGTCCGGAGCTACCCCGGCTTGGTGTCTGTGTGTTCCCGCACGGTGCCGCCGTTGCAGCCAATACTGGCCGTATTTCGAAGCGGTGCGGTGACGGTCGCACAGAAGACGTCGTGGTTGACACACCACACGAAGCATGCGGGCCGCAGTCTGTCGTGACGTGCTGTGTACCGCTCCCGCACGCCCCGAGTAAGGGGACGGAAGCCAACGCCAACACTGCCACGATGCGTCTCATCGTCACCCAACTGCCAGGGCGACTATGGCACTGAGTCGGCCTGACGGCTGAGCGCAGACTCGGCGAACGGCGACAGCGCTCATTTGTGCCACGAAAGGCCTCCATCAGTCGTCGTGTACGCGGCCTCGGACTGACCGACGAGGCTGCGGATAAGGATGCTTCCGTTCACGGGCGTCGAGAGGGCGACGGCTAGTTCGTCCCCGGCGTGATGGGGCGAGAACTGAAGGCCCGTGTCGGTCACCGTCCATGTCGCGCCAGCGTTCACGCTACGAAGATTGAGAAGCTCACTGCTGGACGCGGGCGATGCACCACAGATTGCCCAGCGGGTATGCGGTCCGAAGCTGACTGCTGCTTGTAGCGGCGCCCGCTGCGGATTCGCAGTATCGGCTCCGTACGCGCCGTCACTGTGCAAGGGGGCACATGGTGGAGGTCCCCCGACCATGCCACGCACAACAACTTCGGACGGCCGCGGCGCGGACGCCTCGGTCGGCTGACTCGTGCTCGTCGTTGAACTTGCTCGTGTCGAGGGTTGCAGACCCCCGACCTTGACGGACGCAAGCATCGCCTGAACCTGCGCCTCGCTGGTCTTGAGGTCGGGACCGCGGAGGCAGGCGTTGAACCAAGCGAGCCAGCTACCCGCGTCCACCATCGCGGCGACAGTGGTGTCGGTCCTGAACCCGTGGCAGATGGTCGCGTCTCCGACATGTTCCGTCACGGTGTATCCGTCGACGCGTCGGGACGTGACGGGTGGCGTGAGCGTCACGTGTGGGTCCGTACCCATGGGGTACTGCACGAACCAGGTGACGAGCACGCCGCCTGCCTTGAGCCGGGCCGGGAGCGGACCTGGACACTTGGGGCGGCTGACAAGGGTGTTCAGTGGTTCGTTGCTCAGGTAGACGATGACGTACGGCAGCCCCGGGGGGAGCACGTCCGGGCACGTCTCGCCAGCCGAGTACCACGCTGCCGGGTAGTGAAAAGAAAGGACGCGGAAGGTGAAGGTCCGCAACGCAGGCGCGGTGTGGTCGATGATGGCCCGGTGGTGTGTCGTCTCGCACCCGCCGAGAACCAACGCGACCGACAGCACCACCGCGAGCCCGCACCGAATGCGCACCGCGTGCCTCCTCTCGCCAGGAGAGTAGACGGTGCGCCGGTCGGACCAGGTTCCCGCGACCTGCCACCGCGGCATTGTCAGGTGCAGGGTGCACTCGCGCGTGCGAGATCGGAGCAGATCGTCGAACGGGTGACCTTCCAAGTCCCGTTGACGGCGATGGCTTGGCCAACTCGGTTCGCGAAGTCGACCTGACTCCCGAGCAGGATGTCGAACAGTGCCGTCGCCTCTGTGGGACTGGTGAACACAACTTGCGTGACACGTACACGCGAAACCTTCACCGGATCCGCGTACTGGCCGTGCGCGACCTTGTCGAGCAGCGCGGCGATTCCGGCGTTGTTGTCGACGGCGCCGGCGCGGGCACTCCCACTGGTGTCGCCTTTGTAGGCGGTTGTGAACGCGTCGATCACCCTTGCGCGCGCCTCGCTTGGGTTCGCCGGTTGCACGCCGGGCGCGGGCAGGACCGCCACCGGGATCGGTGAAAAGTTCGGCGCAGGCGTGAGGATGATCGGTCCAGGTGTGACCGGCAACAGGCAGCCCGAGACGACGCTTTCTGACCCGTTGGCCGATTGTGCGCTGCTGCTCTCGCCGCACGAGCCGCTGGGAGTGGGAACGACTCGGGTATCGAGGAGTTCGCCGGTCCGGCCGCGTGCTTCGACGTGCGCGCCGCTGGAACCCTGTTGCGCAAGGATGGCGACACCTTCGACCGGCGCCATGCGGTCGGTCGCGCCCGAATCGAACCGGACCACGACCTGGCCAACATCGGACCCGGCCTGCACGAGCAGCCACTGCGCCGGTGCAGTCTCATCGACGCCGAACACTCCCGATGACACCCAGCCCAAAGAAGCTCCGGTCGGGGAGCTGCTCGGCCCCGCCGTCACCAGAGTCACGGCACTATCGGTCGAGAGCTCAGCCTTGATGACGGCTGGACGGCCAGGCGTGGTGCAGGTCACCTTCGGCGGGCACTGCCACCTGTACCGGTACGCGCGAACCGTCACGCCGTCATGTGTGGTTCGCGTGAAGAGCTGATCCAAGGCCGTGTTGGAGGTGACGTCCGTAGTGCGATGCGGCGGCTTCCCGGCGCGTGCCGCGCTGCCGTTCGGTGTTCCGTTACCCGCCGTCAGCCGGTTGGCCGATCCCGAGGTGCTCGCCCGCCCGATCGCGAACCCGCCCAGCGGTCCGACGATCAGCGCCGTCACGAGCGCTGCCGCATACACACGCGTCCGAGTCCTCGTCCGGCGATCGGCACGGACCATCAGATCCGTCAAATCCGGCGACGGAACGACGTGTGCCGCTCGCGCTTGGAACCATTCCCGGAGTCGTTGTTCAACGCTCACCGTTCGACAACCCTTCTCAACTCGGCGATACCTCGGCTGACGAGCGAACCGACCGTGCCCGGCCGACATCCCAACGCCTGAGCCGTCTCCGCTTCCGAGAGGTCCTCGTAGAACCGCAACACCAGCGCGGCCCGTTGCCGGTACGGCAACCGTGCGAGCGCGTCACCCAGCTCGTCGCCACCCACCACCTCGACCCGTTCCAACTGCCACCCGAGCCGATCCCGCAGGCGTGCTTCCCGCGCTCGTCGCCGAAACTGCGACCGGCTCGTGTTCACCACAACCCGTCGCAGATACGCCTGCGGCTCGTCCACACGAGGCCAATGCCGGTACAGACTCAGGAACGAGTCCTGCACCACGTCGTGCGCCGCGTCGAGCGATCCCACCAACAGCGCAGCCAATCTCAACATCGGCGAGTAACACTCCCGGTAGAAGTCAGGGAACGATCCCGAAGGCGGGCGCGCAACGGCACCAACCGGCTCACGACGACCGACCGGCCGGTCGGGTTCCGCACCCATCGCGGCATCCTCCACCACGCATAGGACGCCTGCCACAAGCCCTTCCTTGCAAGAAATCCTCGTCGGATTACGACTGGTCCATCGTGGTGCGGTTCGCCGCTACCCCGGAGTCTTCGTTCATCGCATCCTTGAGATGCCGGAGTGGTCGGCGCCGCAGTTCGGGCAACGTGTGACCCATGCGGTCATGGGCGCGTGCGGAGCGCTACATGTCAGTGCGCGTTTGGGACGCAGCGCTCGTCGGTGGCGAGAAGGCCGACGAACCCCAACACAACCAATGCTGCAACTCCGGCCGTGACCGATCGAATGGCGGGGGCGTGACGGGTGCGCCGTATTGGCTGGTCACGCGGAGGAATTTGCGTTGATCCCGGTGATGACCAGCGAGGATCGGCGCCCCGGTCACAGGTGCGCGAGGGGGGTCCGCGCGCCGCCTATTCTCCGAATGGGCGGGCGCCGAGACGAACGATTGCCGAATCCTCGATCACCGGGAGTCGAACGATGAAGGTCCGGGCTCGCGTCATCCTCGCGGCGAGTGCCGTGGTGTCGACGATCGGCGGAGCGCTTCCTGCGCACGCAACCGCCGCACCGGGGCCGACACCGACCGCTCCGGCACGCGGCGCGAGATGGTTACACGCGAGCATCGCGGCGTCGCCGTACATCACCGGCAGCATCGCGTGCAGCGGTCCGACGCAGTACGTCGCCGCGATCGGGCCGACCAGCGTTCTGGCACTCGGCGCCGACGGGGGCGACACGACCGGCGCGCACGGTGGCGCGGGCGGCGTGGTCGTCGGGTCGACGGTGTTGAACGCCGGCCAGACGCAGCTCACGCTCACCGCGGGCTGTGCGGGCGCGAGCAGTTCGAATTCGGCTCCCAGCGCGACCGGGGCGCCGTGGGGTGGCGTGGCGGGCACCGGCGTGGAGCCCGGCGGTGGTGGCGGCGGCTACACCCGCGTCCAGATCGCGGGGATCGACGATGTCTGGGCCGGTGCAGGAGGCGGCGCGGGCGCGGGCGGGAGCGGCAACGCCGGTGGTGACGCAGAGTCGAACGGCGCGGGCGGTACCGCGGGCGGGCAAGGTGGAATCGTCCAGACATCGGGCTCGGGTGGAACACCGGGCGGTCAGCACGCCTCCGGCTTTCAAGGCGGTGCCGGCGGTACCGACGCGGCCCATCCGACGACGAGTTACGGCGGCGGTGGTGGCGGTGCCGGGTCCACCGGCGGTGGCGGAGGCGGCTATGGCACCAGCACGTCCTCGCCCGGCGGCGGTGGTGGCGGCGGCGCCAACTGGATGCCGTTGCAATCGGGATTCACCTTGACCGCTGGCGGCACGGGCCACGGCACCAAGACCGACGGCGCGATCTATGTCATCCAGCCGAAGCCGGTGACCAGCGGGCCCTACTGGCCCGGCTGGGACATCGTGCGCGGCGTTGCGTCCTACTGGCCCGGCTCGGGTGGCTACGAGGTCGACGGGTGGGGCGGTATCCACACGTTCAGGCAAGGGTCCGATCCCGCGCCGCCGGCGCAATCGGGCGGCCCGTACTGGCCCGGCTGGGACATCGCGCGGGGGCTCGCAGCGCTCCCCAACGGCAACGGGGGTCTCGTGCTCGACGGCTGGGGCGGCCTCCACCCGTTCAGCCTCAACGGGCAGGCCGCGCCGGTCGTAACGACGTCGTCCGGCTACTGGGTCGGTTGGGACATCGCGCGCGGCGTCACCGTCCTGCCCGACGGAACCGGCGGGTACGTGCTCGACGGTTGGGGCGGCCTGCATCCCTTCGGTCTCGACGGGCACCAGCCACCCCCGCCCGCGACGAACGGGCCGTATTGGCCCGACTTCGACATCGCGCGCGGAGTATCCGCTCCGCTCACGAACGGCACCGGCGGCTGGATCTCCGACGGGTTCGGTGCCGTGTGGGCATGGGGCCATCACTTCGGCGGCACGGTCGACCAGGCGGTCGGTGGTCCCGACTGGGCGGACTGGGATATCGGGCGCGGCCTCACGAGCTTCCCTGGCGCGATGGCCGGCCTCGAGGTCGACGGGTTCGGCGGGCTCCACCCATTCGCGACACCCGGCGAGCCGTGACCGTCGCGCACGTACGACGCGTCGCGCGTCCTCCGGCGGCCACCATGTCGTAGCAAAGTCCCTCGCGGCTTGTTTTGGAGAGGGCCGCGCCCGGACCACGTGGACGAGCCACAACCCCCGGTCGATGGGAACCCGTTCGCCACGCGCGACGACGTCGACACCTACCTCCGGGTGCGCGACGAGCCACGTGGCCCGTTCGAGTAGCGGCGTGGAACGGCTCGGCTCGCTTGTCGCGTGCTCAGGCTCGCCGAACTGGGCCACCGTTGCGTGGACACCGTCGGCGCGAACTGACCGCCGACCAGCGCGAGTGCGGAACGACGTCAGGCATGGTGTGCACGTCGTTCGTCCGCGCACGTCCGCGCACGTCCGCAGACGTCTTCAGCGCGCTGCGACCAACGTTTGCAATACGACGTCGCCGGCGTCGCGCGAGATGAGGTCCCTGAACTTCCCTAGACGTCGTCAGCTCGGCTGACTCATCTTGGCCGAAGGCCAGTGTGTTCCGGCCAGTGTCGGTTCGATTCGCACGACGCGAGCCCAGCTCGGCCCCGGGTGGTGCGCGAGGGGAGCCATCGGCTCGACGAGGAGTCCGATGACGACGTGGATACCTTTCGGGGCCTTTCGGGGCCAGGGGGTGTAGCCGTCTGTCAGCACGACCACGACCGAAGGGCGCGGCTTGAGCGCGGCCGCGGCCGTGATCCCGGCACCCATATCGGTTCCGCCGCCTCCGGCGAGCACTACTTGGTCGGCCTTGGTGATCCGGCGCACCGCGTGCACGTTGGTGTCGACTGCGAGCACGCGAACCCGAGTCTGGCGGAGTCCGGCGCGCGCAAGGATGCCTTCCACTTCTGCGAGGACCCGTGCCAAGAGTTGCTCGTGCATTGATCCCGATGTGTCGCACACTATGGCCACGTCGGGAACCGGGCGATGAAGGGATGGCAACACGACGTCGGGCGTCGACCGTGCGCGCCGCGATGGGCGACGGTAGGTGTAGTCGACTTTTCCGGCGACGCTCGCGACGCCGTACCTGATCTCGGCGGCGAGGACGCGGCGCCAGTCGATGCGTGACGGCAGCACAGTCTCGGCCCATCGCAGCCATCCGCCCGGGACGGTGCCGGGTTCTCGCCCGTGTTGTCGGTGAATCTCTGCGGCGACCCCCAGACGAAGCAGTTCGCGCTGGTTGATGTCGACGCCGGTGCCGCGGTCCCATGGGCGCGGATGGTTGTCGCAACCCGACCCGCAGTCCCATCGACGAGGTCCGGTCGCCGGATGTTGGTAGTACTGCTCTGCGAGGTTGGCGGCGTCGCAGCCGAGGTCGTTCGGAAGATCGGGCGCGACGACGGGCGCCCAGCCGTCGGTCACGAGGTCGTCGTTGATCTCGGCGTCGGCACAGCGATTCCACCACTCCCGCTGGTTCTCTTCAGCCACGCCGCGCGCTTCGGCGCGGTGCGCATGATCCCGGAGCAGATGGCCGACGTGATGGACGAAGAGCCGCGCCAGATCGTCCACGCTGAGTCGGTCGACCCATGACGGGTCCGCATAGACGTTCCAGGCACTGTCGATCGCGATCGTGCCGCAGTCGGGTTCCGCAATCACGCTGCACGCGAACAAGCCGCTCGCAAGGTACGGATACTTCGCGGTTGCCGCGACTCGAGCGGCGGCGACCTTGTGCGCGTCAACAGAATGACCCTGTGCCGGCGTCGTCATCAGAGAAGTCCCGCGTCGCGCAGTAACGGGGTGAACGCGACGACCTCGGGGGGAATCGGCGCGCCGGGTGGACGGCATCGCGCAAGTGTGCGGGCTGCGGCCGCGGCGACGTCGGCGGCGCGTTCACCGGCTTTGCCGAACACCACCCAGCCCCGCGCCCATCGATCCGGGGTGGGGTCGGCCGCGACCGCCGCTGCGATCGACGAGAGGGCCGCGTACGCGCGGTCGCCGCGCTCGGGCAGCTCGAAGGAATCCGGGTCGGCCAGGACCTGCTCCGGATCGGGCAGGTCGGCTTCGGCCAGCCAGGTGAGGAGCTCCACGCCTGGTCCCGGACCGACCGAACCGCGCACGAGCGCCGAACGAGCAGCGTCGCCGGCTCCTGCTGCGTCGGCTCCGGCGAGCAATCGGGCGACCATGTCCCACGTTCGTGGGCTCGGCCACGCGCGACCTGCGCCCGCCGCGTCGTCGGGTACGACGACTGCGAGCGCGGGGCGAACGGTCAAGAACCCCGCGATCCAACTTCGTGTCGTCGTCAGGCGCCGCTCCCAGCCGGCGTGAACCGCGCCGACGCGTGGGACGGGCCAGCCGCCCGCGAGACCGTCGGCGAGCGTGCGTGCGTCGACGGGCCAGTCCAAGTGACAGAAGCGGTTGGCCAAAGGAGCGGACAGATCCCAGCCGTCGGCAGCTTGTTCGGGCGGGTTCGCGGCCGCGACCACCGCGACCCCCTCGGGCAGCGTCACATCACCGACCGTGCGTTCCAGCACCACCCGCAACAGCGCGGCCTGCACGGCTGGCGGCGCCGTCGATACCTCGTCGAAGAACACCAACCCGTATCCCGCCTCGACGAGACGATGCGCCCATTGCGGCGGCGCGAAGTCGACACGCGACCCGCGACCGTCGTGGTTGGAGACCACCGGAAGGCCGGCGAAGTCGGACGGCTCGCGAATGGAAGCGATGACCGTCTCACACGGCCAGCCCGCCGCGGTGGCGAGCGCGCGGATCACGGACGTCTTCCCAGTTCCCGGCGCGCCCCACAACAAGACGGGCACTCGTGTCGCGATGGCTACGCCGAGCGCCTCGACGACCGTGGCCTGCTCGTTCACCGCCACAGTCTGCCCGTCACGTCCGCGCTCCGCCCGAGAAAATTCCCCACACACCCGAGGCCGCGCGGTGAGAAGCTCATATCCGTGAGCACGGTCTTTGACGGCGAGCTGTACCTGCGACTCACGGCAGAGCGCGCGCTGCTGGAGCCGCCGCAGCTGGGCACGATTCCGTGGGCGACCCCACTGATGGACGCGGCTTCTGCGTTGGTGTCGGTGGACGCGGTGCCTGCCGATGTCGCGCAGGCGATCGTCGACGACCTCGATCTCGCCTTGTTGCTACGGGGCCGAGGTGGCCGTCCCCCGGTGCCGCGGCCTCCAAACCCGGGGCGCCCGACAGGTCACCGGCTCAACGCGCCGCGCGTGGTCACGTGCAACGAGGAGTTCGAACGAGAATGGGGTCGTCTGCGTGTGCACTACGTGACGCTGGGCGACCGGGCGACGTCGGTCGCGATTTCGGCGATCGAATCGTCGCCCGGTGCACTGATGCAATCAATGACTCATCCGGCACAGGTGCCACTCACCGACGATCGCGGAACGACCGAGGTGGCAACCTTTGTTGCTGGTGGTGGCGGCGCCCCAATGGGCGTCTCCATCATGGGTGTCGGCTACCACGGTCGCCTCGTCACGACACGTCCACTGTCGCGCACGACACGTTTCGTCGACTTCCCCGACGACGCGCACATCGAGCTTGCCGACAACGCCGCGGCGCCAGGCGTCCGTGTCGAACCATTGCCTGCGGACACGCCCGCCGCGCGCTACCTGTGGAAGCGCGTCGCCGGCTTCCGGTTCGGGCCCTATCCCGGAGCGCTCCACGAGGCAATCAAGGCCTTGATCGCAGCGGGCGCCCTGTCGGCCGATGACCCCGTGATCGATGACGTCCGCGCGGTCACCGGCGCCTTCTTCCAGAGCACCGGCTACCTGCCTGCGCCGAGCGGCTTCCCGGTGTCTCCGCCGCCGACAGTTCCGACGACGGGACCGCTCCCGGCCCCGTGGAACTCGATCCTCGCTCGCCAAGGCCAAGGCGGCGGGCGCGAGATCGCCCTGGGAATCGGCGTGGTGACGCCCCCGATCGACGGTGTGACGATCGCTGTCGACGGCCTGGTGTCGTACCAGCACGGGTTCGACGTTCATGTCACCACGTCGCCGGGCGTGTTCTTCGGCGCGATCCCGTTCGCGCACTCGGTGCGCGACGAACAGCCGACCTGGTGGGCACGCGACGACTGCGGCAACGACTACCTCGCTGGATCGTCGGGGTGGGGCGGCGACGCTGCACAGACGGAGGGCACCGTGTCGTTCCAGCCACCGCTCGACCCCCACGCCAAATCGCTCCAACTCCTTCCCAGCCTGGTGACCGAGCGGGCCGTCATCGACGTGACGCTCCCCGACGGCGAGGTGATCCCATGACCGGGACATGGTGGGAGCACTTTCCGCCGGCACAGGCGATCCTCCAATGCTCCGGCGTGGAACATCACCTTCGATGGGAACGGGGCGAGCTCCACGCGTTGGATCACGACGACGTCGCCGGTGAACGCGCGCTCGCCGCGCTCGGCGGCGAGCAGTACCCGTGCATCGACCTACTTCGCAGCTGGGCGCGGCACGATGACGACCTGCGCGTCCTCGCAGTCGCGAGCCGAGGCCCCACCGACCCCATCCGCTGGAACCATCTCCCTCAGGGCTGGTCAAGCCCGCCCAACCAGCCGATCGGCCCCGGCCCGATCCGCGGGATGGTTCCCACCGTTGGCGTACCCCATGCGCTCCCACATCCGCCCATCGTTCGAACGCTCCCGCGCGTGGTCGGCATCAACACAGCCGCTGCCGGCGCCGCTCAGCCGGAGATGGACGATCTCGTAACGTTGCTGGCGCTCGGCGGCGCGGTCCCCCACCGACTCGTGGCAACCGTCGCAGCTCGCTGGACGGCACGTGTTGCAACGCTCGACCTGGAAACAAGCCCTGAACGTGCCGCGCTGACCGCCGCGCTCTACGGGCGCGCGCTGTGCGCGCTGCGCGCATGGATCGGCGAGCCACGGCTCGGCCTCGAACTCGAGCTCATCCGACCCGGGGAGTCGCCCGCGATCTCGCGTGTCGACCAAACGGTCCACGCCTCGCTCCCATTGGAATGGATCATCGATGTGTGGGCGCACGACCTTGCATCGATCTTGGGCAGGTTCGCCCTCGGCGTACTCAGCCGCGATGACGATCAGGTGACCCTCCTCACCGTCGGTTCGGCCCTCACCGACCCAAGACCGATGACAATCAGCCTCGCCACAACTGAGACATAGCCGGAAGTTGTGGATCGCGTGCTCGTTGGCGAGTCCGCAATCCTCGACGTGTCCTTCCCCGATCGCTACCTCCGAGCCGGACAGCGAAGCTTCTGAGCGGGGAAGCGACGGTCAACACCGCAGGAACAGGAGCCTGCCGGACAGGGCCACCTCGTACTGGTGTGCGACGCGAAACCCACCAGCCCCAAGCTCGCCTCGCAGCGTGTCGCGGGTCGGCCAGCGACACGGTCCCCGGCCGCGCGGGACCCGGCCGACACGACCTCGCCCTACCGCCCCGGGAGGTGGAAGGCGTCGAGGTGCCCGTCGGTCGACGCGTCGTACACGACACCGTTCGCGACGATCGGGTCGATGTAGTTCTTGGACGGCGAGAAGGGTGAGTCCCACAGGCGCGCGCCGGTCTTGGCGCTGTCGCCGATGATGGCGGTGTCGCCGAAGCCGTTCGACGCGACACCGAAGACGACGTCATCGGTGACGGCTGGGGCCGCCGGTTCGGGCGTGGAGCTTGTTGGCCCGACGGGGGACCAGCCGATCGTCCAGCGGGTGCGGCCGGTTTGGGCGTCGAATGCGCCCAGCAGCATTCCGAACTTCACGTTGAGGTACGGCACGAACACCGTGTCGCTGCTCACGCTGATATCCGTCGTTCGCGAGGGAAAGTCGTTCGCCGCGGTGCCGGTGGGACAGACCGGCCAGTTCCACAAGAACGCACCGTTGCTCGCGTCGAAGGTCTGGCCGTCCGAGTAGACCTTGCCGTTGGCGACCACCGGCAGCGTGTTGCTCTGCCCGCACGGCGA
>JAMXLJ010000152.1 GCA_024281095.1 Acidimicrobiia bacterium
GTGAGATCGAGCGTCGCGTGATGCTGTCGGTGATCGACCAGCACTGGCGCGAGCACCTCTACGAGATGGATTACCTGCGCGAAGGCATCAACCTGCGCGCGATGGGCCAGCGCGACCCGCTCGCCGAGTGGCAACGCGAGGGCTTCGACATGTTCTCGGCGATGATGGCGCTCATCGAGGAGGACTTCGTCCGCTACGTCTTCCACCTCGAGGTCGTCACCGACGAGGCGCCGCAGCGCCGAGCGTCGCGCCTGAGCTACTCGTCCGCCGAGGGCCCGGTGCAGGGCTCGGCTTCGATGCAGGCCGCGGCGGTCGCAGCGGCGGCTGCCGACGACATGCTGCCGGCTGGCGGCGGTGCGGCCACCGTGGTCGACGACGAAATGGCCCAGCAGCCGGTCCGGGTCGAGAAGATGCCGGGCCGGAACGAGCCCTGCTACTGCGGAAGCGGCAAGAAGTTCAAGCTCTGTCACGGCGCGAACCGCTGAGCGGTTGCGGTCGTCACGTCGATGCGCGACTTCACCGAGGAGCTCGCGGAACTTCGCCGGCGCATCGACGACGCACGCGGGTACCTGCGAATCGACGCGCGGCGCGGCGATCTGGAGCGGCTCGAGAAGGAAGCGAGCCGTCCTGACCTGTGGGACGATCCGGGCGCGGCGCGCCGCGTCACCACCGAGATGGCACGCGTCCGGGAAGACGTCGAGCTCGTCGACCGGCTGACCCGCGAGCTCGACGACACGCAGACGTTGTTCGAGCTCGGTCGCGACGAGGGTGACGACTCGGTCGAGCCGGAGGTCGCGATCGCGGTCGCGCGTTTGCGTTCGGAGCTCGATCAGCTCGAGCTGCGCGCGCTCTTCACCGGGGAGCACGACGAACGCGACGCGGTGTGCGAGGTGCACTCGGGAGCCGGCGGTACCGACGCGCAGGACTGGACCGAGATGCTCCTGCGCATGTACACGCGGTGGGCCGAACGTCGCGGCTTTGACGTCGAGCTCGACTCGGTCAACCCCGGCACCGAGGCCGGTATCAGCTCGGCGACGTTCATCGTCAAGGGCCGGTACGCGTACGGGCTGCTGTCCGGCGAGAAGGGCGTGCACCGCCTGATCCGTATCTCACCGTTCGACGCGAACGCGCGACGCCAGACCGCGTTCGCATCCTTCGACGCGGTGCCCGCGCTCGAAGAGGCTGAGGAACCGGAGATCGATCCCAACGATCTGCGCATCGACACCTACCGCTCGTCGGGTGCGGGCGGCCAGCACGTGAACGTCACGGACTCGGCGGTGCGGATCACGCATCTCCCCACGGGGATCGTCGTGTCGGTGCAGAACGAACGCTCGCAGATCCAGAACCGCGCGAAGGCGATGCAGATCCTCGGTGCGCGCCTGGCCGAACGCCAGCGCGAGGAGCGGCGCGCCGAGTTGGAGAGGCTCTCGGGCGACAAGCGCGACGTCGCGTTCGGCAGCCAGATCCGCACCTATACGCTTGCGCCTTACCAACTCGTGAAGGACGAGCGCACCCGCTACGAGACGGGCAACGTGCAAGCCGTCCTCGACGGCGACGTCGACCCGTTCGTGGAGGCGTACCTGCAGTGGCGCCGCCAGCAGGGGGCGTAGCGTCGGAGAGGGCGGGGAGCCGCGGGTACGGCGCGGTCGTCCGCATCAGCATCCGCAGCCGTATCCGCATCCGGTCCGATCCGTCCCGACCTGCCCGCTTCGCCTACTCTCGCGTGCCTCGGTCGGAGCGGCGGCTACTGGTACCCTCAGCGAGGCTCATGATCCGGTTCGAGCGCGTCTCCAAGATCTACCGAGGCGATGTCGTCGCGTTGCGCGACGTGTCGGTCGATGTCCAAAAGGGCGAATTCGTCTTTCTGGTCGGCCCGTCGGGCTCGGGGAAATCGACGTTCCTTCGCTTGCTCCTGCGCGAAGACCTCCCGACGGACGGTCGCATCATCGTCGCCGGGCGCGACATCACCAAGCTCGCGTCGTGGAAGGTTCCGCAGCTGCGACGCAACATCGGCTGCATCTTCCAGGACTACAAACTGCTGCCCAACAAGACCGTGTACGAGAACGTGTCGTTCGCGCCCGAGGTCGTGGGTCGCCCGCGTCACGTCACCCGCTCGCAGGTGCCCCAGATCCTCGACCTGGTCGGTCTCGCGAAGAAGGCCGACAACTTCCCGCACGAGCTCTCCGGTGGGGAGCAGCAGCGCGTCTCCATCGCCCGCGCGTTCGTGAATCGTCCGCTGATCCTGCTCGCCGACGAGCCCACGGGGAACCTCGACCCCGCCACCACCGTCGGCATCATGCGCCTGCTCGACCGCATCAACCGCACGGGAACCACCGTTGTGATGGCCACCCACGACTCGCGAATCGTCGACACGATGCGGCGTCGCGTGATCGAGCTCGACCACGGATCGCTCGTCCGCGATCAGGCCCGGGGCGTCTACGGCGTAGGGAGCTAGGTCGCTGATGTTCGCCAAGCTGCGCTACTTCGGGCGCGAGACGCTGATCTCGCTGCGCCGCAACCTGTTGATGACGCTCGCCGGCATCATCACCGTCACCGTGTCGCTGTCGGTGCTCGGCACTGCGTTGCTCGTGTCGCGTCTCGTCGACCACGGCACCGCCAAGTGGAAGCACGGTGTGAAGTTCGAGATCTTCTTGACCGTCGACGCGACGCAGGGCCAGATCGACGGTGTGCGCTCCGCCCTCGACGAAGCGGTGAACACCAAGCGAGTCCGCAGCTACCAGTTCCTCAACAAGCAGGACGCGCTCAACGAGTTCAAGCGTCTCACCCAGAGCAACCCGTCGCTGTCCGAGGGTATCGACGCGTCGGCGCTTCCGGTCTCGTTCCGGGTGGCGCCCGTCAAGGCCGAGCTCACGAAGTCGTTGGCCGCGCAGTACAACACGCTTCCCGGCGTGCAGGAGGTCGACACGCCCGAAAAGGCGCTGAAGAGCATCCTGTCGGTCACCAACTGGATCAGACGCGCGTTCACGATCGCATTCGTCTTGCTGCTCGCGGCCGCGCTGTTCCTCATCGTCAACACGGTTCGGCTCGCGACATTCGCCCGCAGGCGCGAGATCGAGGTGATGAAGCTCGTGGGCGCGTCCAACTGGTTCGTACGGATCCCGTTCCTCGCCGAGGGTCTCGTGCAGGGCATCATCGGCGCCGGCATCGCCTTCGGCGTCGTGTACTTCCTCAAGGTGCGGCTGTCGGGTGCCCTGCGGGGCGGCTCGCACTTCGTGCAGGCCTTCTACCTCACGAACCAGGACGCGTGGAGCATCGGCTTCCTCGTGCTCCTGCTGGGCGCGCTCATCGGTGTGGGTGCGAGCGCGGTCGGCCTGCGCCGCTTCCTCGACGTCTGACCTCGCTCACTCCACTCGCTGCCGCGCTACGGTCACCGCGCGCCGTGGGGCGTTCGAGGTTGTGTGGATCGCGCGCGCGACGCATGCGTGCGCGATCCACACAGCCTGTGCTACTTGGGCTGGGGGACGATGCGGAGGTAGGGCTTCGGCGCGTTCCAGCCTTCGGGGAATTTCTGCTTCGCGTCCTCGTCGGACAACGAGCTCGCGATGATCACGTCGTCGCCGTGCTTCCAGTCCACCGGCGTGGCCACGCTGTGCTTCGCGGTGAGCTGCAGGCTGTCGATGACCCGCAGCAGCTCGTCGACGTTACGGCCCGTGCTCGCGGGATAGGTGAGGATCAGCTTCACCTTCTTGTCGGGGCCGATGATGAACACCGAGCGCACGGTGAGTGTGTCGCTCGCGTTCGGGTGGATCATGTCGTAGAGGTCGGCGACCTTGCGCTCCGGGTCCGCGATCAACGGGTAGTTCAGCTCGGCGCCCTGGGTCTCCTCGATGTCGCCGACCCAACTCCGGTGGGACTCGAGCGGGTCCACCGAGATCCCGATGAGCTTCACGTTGCGCCGGTCGAACTCGCTCTTGCGCCGGGCGAAGGCGCCGAGCTCGGTCGTGCACACGGGCGTGAAGTCCTTCGGGTGGGAGAACAACATGCCCCAGCTGTCGCCGAGGTAGTCGTGGAGGCTCACCGTGCCCTCGGTTGTCTCGGCTGTGAAGTCGGGGGCTACGTCGCCCAGACGGATTGCCATGTTCATCGCCTCGCTTCTCGTGGCCGCGACACGGCGCGCTCGACCTGGGCGAGCCGCGTCACCTGATGGGTGCGGCGCCCGGGAGCCCGGGGGATCGGCCCAACGAGGGTCGGTAGGCTCGTCGAGCCCGCGCCTCGAGAGTAGCGCTGCTTCGCCGGAAAAGTCGAGCAAAATGGTCGGGAATTCGGACGGCGCGGCGGCGCGCTCGCTACGACGGGTGCGGTCGCTCGCCATCGACGTCTCGCCGCTGCGCGCCCACCGCGACTTCCGCCTCCTGTGGCTCGGCGAGATCGTGTCGGAGACCGGGTCGCAGTTCACCCTCGTGGCGCTGTACGTGCAGGTGTACGCGCTCACGCACTCCGCGCTCGCGGTCGGCGGCATCGGGATGGTGCAGCTCGTCCCGTTGCTCCTCGTGTCGGTGTTCGGCAGCCCGTTCATCGATCGCGTCGACCGTCGGCGGCTCCTCATCGCCTCACAGATCGTCGCCGCGGCCGGGTCCGCCCTCCTCTGGGTGGGCGCCGCGCTCGGCCATCCGCCGCTCGTGCTCGTGTACGGCGCGGCCGCGCTCGTCGGTGGTGTCAGCGCGTTCGCCCTCTCGACGCGAAGCGCGATGACACCGACGCTCGTGCCACCGGGGGAGCTCCCGCAAGCGCTCGCGCTGAACCAGGCAATGTGGAACACCGCGTTGATCGTCGGTCCCGCGGTCGGTGGCATCGTGGTCGCGCAGGTCAGCGTCGCAACCGCGTACGCGGTCGACACGGTCAGCTTCGTCGCGACCATCGTCGCCGCGATCATGATGGCGCCCCATCCGCCGGCGATGCGGCCCGAGGCCGAACGCGCGTCCGGTCTGCGCGCGATCGGCGAAGGATTCCGTTACCTGCGCGGCCGGCGCGTGCTGCAGTCGACGTTCGTCGTCGACCTGATCGCGATGATCTTCGGCATGCCTCGCGCGCTGTTCCCGGTGCTCGCGCGCGTGCAGTTCCATCGCGGCGCCGAGGTCGTCGGCTTTCTGCTCGCGGCGCCCGCGGCGGGCGCGCTCCTCGGTGCGCTCACCACCGGCTGGGTCGGACGGGTGCAGCGCCAGGGTCTTGCCGTGCTCGTTGCGGTTGCAATCTGGGGCCTCGGCATCACGACCTTCGGCCTCGCCGGTGACAACCTGCCGCTGGCCCTCGTGTGCCTGGCGGTGGCCGGCGGTGCCGACGTGATCTCGGCGGTGTTCCGCGGCACGATCCTTCAGCTGTCCGTCCCCGATGACCTGCGGGGACGCCTGTCGGCGGTGCACATCCTGGTGGTGACCGGAGGCCCGAGGCTCGGCGACTTCGAGGCCGGCGCGGTGGCAACCGCGTTCACGCCGACGATCTCCGTCGTGTCGGGCGGGTTGCTCTGCCTCGGCGGAGTGGCGGTGCTCGCGGTCGCGGTACCCGCATTCGCGCGGTACCGGCGTGACGAGCCGATGGCCTCAAGTTGACCGGCCCGGCACGGCGGAGTGGAGTGTCGGGCATGGCAGGGTATTCCGGGACCCCACTTGCGAAGAAGCTCGGTATCAAATCCGGCGCCCGTGTCGCGCTGTTGCGCGCGCCCGACGACTTCGAGCGCATGCTCGGGCCGCTCCCCGACGACGTCGTCGTGCATCGCAACGCGCGCGGACGACTCGACGTCATCCTCTTGTTCGTCACCCGACGAGCCGAGCTCGCGCGCCGGTTCCCGCGTCTCACCGAGCTGCTCGACGACAGTGGCGGCCTCTGGGTGGCATGGCCGAAGCGCGCGTCGTGTGTCGTCACCGATCTGCATTTCGAGCCGGTGCAGCGGATCGGGCTCGACGCCGGCCTCGTCGACAACAAGGTGTGCGCGATCGACGACACCTGGTCGGGCCTGCGGTTCGTGCGTCGCGTGGCGGACCGTGCGCCCGCGGCGCGCACGGGGCGCCGGTAGCCTCGGCTGCGACATGTGTGGCCGCTTCGTCGTGTCGTCTCCGCCGCGGTCGCTTGCCGCGCACTTCGGCGTCGACGAGGTCGCAATCGAGGCCGCCGACCCTGACTACAACGTCACGCCGCGCGCGTTCGTCCCGGTGGTCGCCAATCGTCGTGACCGCCTCGTGCTCGGCCGCGCGCGATGGGGCCTCGTGCCGTCGTGGGCCCGCGACGCGCGCATCGGCGACCGCTTGATCAACGCCCGGGCCGAGACGGTGGCATCGAGCTCGGCTTACGGTTCGGCCTTCCGCCGCCGGCGCTGCGTGATCCCCGCGGACGGCTTCTACGAGTGGCTGCGCCGCCCGGGCCGGCCCCGCCGGCCTGTGTTCCTGCATTCGGCCTCGGGCAGGCCTCTGGCCTTCGCCGGGCTGTGGGAGTCGTGGCGCGACCCGTCCGCACCCCCGGACGCGCCCCGGGTCGTCTCGTGCAGCATCGTGACCACCCGCGCCAACGCCGACGTCGAGGCGGTGCACGACCGTATGCCCGTGGTCCTCGGCGACGCCTTCCGGGCCTGGCTCGACCCGGCGACCCACCCCGCCGCCCTGCGGGAGCTCCTCGTGCCCGCGCCGGCCGGCACGCTCACGGGCCGTCCCGTGTCGCCGCTCGTGAACCAGCCGGCGAACAACGGGCCGCAGCTCATCGACGCGTGCGGGTCGCTCGACGATTTGCTCGCGGAGCCGCCGGTGCACGGGCAGATCCACGCGCTCACCCTGTTCGACTGACCGGAGGGGCTCACCATGAGGCACACCGACTACCTCCCCGTGATCGAACGGGAGAGCGCCGCGCTCGCGGCCGCGCTCCGCAGTGGCGACGTCGCCACGCCGGTGCCCTCGTGCCCGGGATGGACGATCGGCCGTCTCGTCAAGCACACGGGAACCGCCCAGCGCTGGGCCGACACGATCGTCGAGCGGCGCAGCACCGAGCCGGTCGAGGCGAAGACGATCGACCTTGCTCTCTCGCCGGACGCGGAGGCCGATGCACGACGCCTTGCCGGCTGGTTCGAGGACGGCGCCGCGCACCTCGCCGCGACGCTTGCCGCGGTGGACCCGGATGCCGCCGTGTGGTCGTGGGCCGGCCACAACACGGCCGGGTTCTGGTCGCGCCGAATGGCCCAGGAGACCGCGGTGCACCGATGGGACGGACAGGCCGCGCGCGGTATGCCGCACGACATCGACGGCGACCTCGCGGTCGACGGAATCGACGAACGCTTCGACAACCTCACCGCGACCCAGCAGCGCAGCGGAGTCGCGATCACGGGCGACGGCGAGACGGTGCACCTGCACTGCACCGATCGGCCGGGGGAATGGCTGATACGCCTCGGTCCCGACGGCCCGCAGATCACGCGCGAGCACGCCAAGGGCGACGTCGCGGCGCGGGGCGCGGCGTCCGACGTGCTGCTGCTCGTCTACGGCCGCGTGCCTCCCGAGCGTCTCGAGGTGTTCGGCGACGTCGCATTGCTGCGGCGCTTCCAAGACCTCGTGAAGCTGTGACGCGCCTCAGGCTGCGAGCGCGTTGCGGAACACGTCGATCACGTGCTCGCGCCACTGCTTCAAGCTCGCGGGGGACAGCGGGTCGTCGTCGACCAACGACGAGATCAATGCCGCGTCGGAGAGATACGACAGGATCGCGCCGTACCCCATGATGAGGAGCTCGCGCGGGTCGTAGCGGCGGAGCCGGCCCGCGTCCATCTCCCGGGTCAGGAAGTTCGCCCCGCGGTCGAACAGGGGGCGGAGCACGACCCCGAGCTCCTCGGACAGGATTGGACCGCCGTCGAGCGCCTCCCGCCGCGCGAGGCGGACGAATTCGGGGTGCTCCTCGAAGAACTGGAAGGCGGCCCGCAGGATCCGCTCCACCTGGGGCCAGCCCTGCTTGTCGTTGCCCGCGACCGCTTCCTCGACCAGCGCGAACCAGTCGGCGAACGAGCGCATCACGACGGCCTTGTACAGGGCTTCCTTCGAAGGAAAGTGGTGCAGCAGGCTCGGCCGTCGGATCCCGACCTCGTCGGCGATGTCGTTCAGGCTCGTACCGGCGAGGCCGTGCTCGGCGAACAGGTGGAGCGCGACGTCGAGGATCAGGTCCTTCGTGTTCGCCGGCCCGCCCACGGCGGCGGGATTGGCGGTCATGCCCACGAGGGTACTCGTGGCGTGCCGTCCCCCGGGCGTGGGTTCCCCCGACCGACCAGTAGGTAGGTACCATCCGACTCGTGCACCCCGTTCTCGCACTCGTCGTCGGCCTCGCCGTCACCCAGGTGGCGATCATGGTCACCACCGTGTATCTCCACCGTGGCCTCGCCCATCGGGCCCTGACGGTGAACGGCCCGGTGGCCATCGTGAGTCGCACCATCATCTGGCTCGCCACCGGTATGCGCCCCCGCGAATGGGCCGCCGTCCATCGCCGGCACCATGCCGCGACCGACACGCCCGAGGACCCGCACAGCCCCGCCCAGGTCGGGTTCTGGCGCGTGCAGCTCGCGAACGCCGCCCTGTACCGCCGCGTCGCGCGCGACGGGGTCACGGTCGACCGCTACGCGCGTGATCTCCCTGCCGACCGGCTCGACCGGGTGCTCTTCGACCACGCGTTCCTCGGCCTCGGCACCGGCGTCGTGCTGCTGTGCCTCGTGCTGGGGTGGGAGACCGGCCTGCTCGCCGCGGCGATCCACGCGGTGTCGTACCTGATGCTCAGCGGCGCCATCAACGCCGTCGGGCACACCGCCGGCCGGCGTGTACACCCGAACTCGGCCACCAATGTGCAACTCCTCGCATTCATCACCGCGGGCGAGGGCTTGCACAACAATCATCACGCCGCGCCGACGTCGGCCCGGTTCTCACTGCAGCGCGGTGAGATCGATCCCGGATGGTGGGTGGTTCGGCTCCTCGAGCGGTGCAAGCTTGCGTCGATCCGTCATCACGACGTCAAGCTGCGCAGCGTCGCGTAACGCAAGCGCTCAGTCGTTGACGGGCGCGAGGTCGCGCACGACCTTGCGGACGTCGTCGCCCGCACCGAGGATCGCGGGCGCCGGTGTGGTGACGCCCGCCTCGACGTAGCGCCGGATGTGCTCACGACACTGCTGCGGCGAGCCGTGCACGATCAGCGCGTCGATGAGCTCGTCCGGGATCGCCTCGGT
Organism: Acidimicrobiia bacterium; assembly: GCA_024281095.1. GTDB lineage: Bacteria > Actinomycetota > Acidimicrobiia > IMCC26256 > JAMXLJ01 > JAMXLJ01. The sequence goes on from JAMXLJ010000152.1 coordinate 9,194, forward strand.
GGCCGCGGTTCGATCACCGGCCTTCCACGCAGTCCACATTGGCTGCAGCATGTCGCCCCGCCCGAGCCAGTCGTGGAACGCGGCGTACACGGGCACGTTGAGGTACGCCGCGATCGCGCGCCGGCCGACGAAGCGCACGAGGTCGCGGTCCTCGGTCGGCAGCACGAAGAGTCGCGCGACGATCTCCTTGCCCTCGCCGACATGTGACGCGACGGTCGGCACGTCGTCCGCCGCGAGCCAGTTGATGATCGCGCCATCCCCTTCGCGTCCCGCGAGACGCAGCATTCCCGGGCGCAACGCGCCGACGAGGATGGGCGGCTGCTGCTGCACCTTCACCCCGAGGCGGAAGCCTTTCACCGCGAACGTCCCGTAATCGTTCGTGATCTTCTCGCCCGCGAGCGCGGCCCGCAGGAACCGGATCATGTCGCGGGTGCGGTGGTACGGCTGCTCGAACGGGATGCCGTTCCAGTCCTCGACGATCACGTTTGACGACGTGCCGATCCCGAACGCAACCCGGCCGGGCGCGGCGTCGCAGAGGCTGGCGACACACTCCGCGAGCGTTGCCGCGCCGCGGGTGAACGCGGGCACGATGGCGGTGCCGAGCCGCAGCGACGGAGCCCAGGCCGACGCGAGCGCGAGCGGGGTGAACGCGTCGTGGCCGCCCGCCTCGCTCGACCACACGTCGGTGTATCCGAGGTCGGGCAGTTCGGCGAACCAGTCACGCTGCTCGTGCAGCGGCACACCGTCGAACGGCACGGTGACGCCGAACCGTTGCGTGGTCATCGTGACGCCTCGCGCATGTCGGTTCCCTCCACCTGGTGTGCCGCCCGGCCGGGCGGCTCGTCGCGCCAGCGCCGCACGATCGTCGACTGGCTCGCGGTGCCGAGCAGCGTGCCATCCTGCGACCAGAGGTGCACGAGGCCGTGGCCGAAGCCGTCGGCGACCTTGTGCACCCGCACGTCGGCGAGGATCCATTCGGTCGGCACGCGGGCGGCCACGCGCAAGGTGTTGTCGAGGCTCTGCCCACCGGCCCGTTGACCCAGCGCCTGCCCGATGCCGAAGGGCACGTAGTCGCCGACGACCGCGAGCGCGGCGGCCGACATCTGCAATCCCGGCAGCCGGACCCACAGGGCGCTGCGGCCGTCGCCGGGGGCGGCGGGGAACTCCTCCATGTCGCGGGCCTTGGCGAGCCGCATGTCGATGCGGTCCATGATCGTGCCCACGTGGCGGTCCTGGACGATCCGCGGCGGGCTCGATTCCGGGGGCGGAACCGACGGCTCGATCGCCCAGGAGCCGGACAACTCGTTCCCACGCCTTCCGAGCGCCGCGTTCACGGTGAAGATCTCCTCACCGTCGACCTGGCCGACGACCCGGGCCTGCGAGATCTGGTGCCCCCGCACCACCTCGGTCACGTCGAGGTTCAGTATCGAGGGCGGGCGCGCGAACGAGAGGTACTGCGCGGTGGCCCACACGAGCGGCCGGCCGGTGGCCTGCTCGAGCACCTCGATCGCGGCGCCGAGCCCGCAGCCGCCGAACAGCGCGCCCATCCCGGAGCACAGCTCCGGCACGACGGGCATGCGCCACGTCCACGGGTCGCGCGTCTGCTCCAGGCCGAAGAACGTGCGCGGGTCCACGGGCGGTCATCGTAGGAGTACCCGCAGAGCGAACTGTGCCCCGGGCATTCACCCGGGGCACAGTTCGCATCTCGTGGTCGTGGTCAACTCAGGTCTTGACGCTGAACCCGTCGGCCCGGGCGACGACGTAGCCGCCGGGGAAGGCGGCCAGGCCCCGCCAGGCGTCCATCGGGACGTACGGCACGCCGCTCGCGGCGGGCGCGCTGCCCTCGTTGTGCACGCCGCCGAAGCCGTCGAGCACGGCGTACCCGTTGCCGTCGGTGGCGAGCGTGAGGGCCTTGGCGATGTCCCATCCCGGCCAGTACGACGCGCCCCGGAACCTCGCGGTGCCCATCGTGTGCACGCCGCCCCATCCGTCGAGCACGTACGTGCCGCGGTTGTCGGGAGAGAAGGCCAGGCCGCGGGCGATGTCCCACCCGGCGAAGAACACGGGGCTGCCCTGCGGCGCGTCGCCGGCCGGGTGGATGCCGCCCCACCCGTCGAGCACGCCGTATCCGCGGCCGTCGGGCGTGATGGCGACACCTCGCACGATGTCCCAACCCTTCCAGTAGGCGGGTGCCGGCGGCAACGACTGGGCCGAGCCGAAGCGGTGCACGCCGCCCCAGCCGTCCACGACGACGTAGCCCTTGCCGTCGGGCATGACCGCGATGCCGCGGGCCATGTCGAAGCCGTAGTCGTCCTGACCGAACGAGGGGGCGCCGTCCTTGGCGACCACGTTCCCGTTGGCCTTGAGGACGTAGTAGCCGCCGAGCGGGTTCGCCGCCGTGGCTTGAACGGGCGGCGGCGGCGGAGGTGCGGGCGGCGCGGCGCCGGCCATGAACTCCATGGCCACCCACATGCGTCCGCCACCGTACGCAACGCCGAGACCGACCCACTGGAACGTCGGGTCGACCATGTTGGCGTAGTGGAGGGGCGAGTTCACGAACGCCTGGAACAACGACGGCACGTCGCCGCCGACGCCGACGTTCTCGCCGAGCTTGGTCCACGCAACGGTGATGCCGTCGGTCAGCGTCGAGTGGTACAGGGTGTTGGTCGCGGCCATGTTCGCCGCCCAGGCCTCGGCCTTCGCGGTGAGCACCGGGTGGGTCCCGAGCGCGGCCACGCCCTTGCCGGCACGGAGGTTGTTGATCGAGGCGGTGAACGCGGCCTCCGTGCCGAGGTCCGCGGCGCTCGAGTGCGTTGCGGGGGCGGCCATGAGCAAGGCGCCGATCATGCCGATGAGGACGGCGACGGCGGAGAGTCGTCGCATCGGGGTTTTCCCTTCTCGGATGCGGTCGTCGGACATCTCCGCTGGTTTCGGCCCCCCGCCGGGGCCGCTTGAGCGGGCAACCACCGACAGAGACAATTGGCGGCCTCAAAAGGGCCGATGGACCCACACCGCGTGAGGCGCTGTGACCGCGAGACCCGGTCGACGGCCGCGGTGGGGGCCGCCCGGTACGGTGCGGCCGGGGCCCGGTCGACTCAGACGAGGTGAGTAGCGAGCTGCTCGATCAGGTCGAGGAGCTCGCGGGCGCAGGCGTTGAACACCGGGGCGTCCCCGCCTGCGGGGTCCTCGACGTCCTCCCAGGGCTCGAGCTCGACCCGGTCGAGGTGGAGGGCCGCGACGCGCTCCGAGAGCGACCCCTGCGTGCCGGGGAGATCGCGGGCCAGACGCTTGAGCGTCGCAGTGTGCGGGGCGGCACGCGGATGGACCCGCCGTACGTAGTGCACGTGCTCCCGCGCCATGGCGACCACGAGGTCGACGTCGTCCAGATCGGAGTCGCGAAGCTGACGGCTGCGGTGGCCGTCGAGCACGACGTCGAGGGCGAGCAGCGCGTCACGGGTGCGGAAGCTCGGCGGCATGCCTTCGATGACGTGGGTGCCCGCCGTGGTGACGTGGACGTGCGGCGCCTTCGTGACGAGCATCGCGCCGGCCATCACGGACCGGGCGGCGTTGCCGGTGCAGAGGAACAGGACACTCGCCGGCTGGTCGCTCACGGAGGAAGGATCGGTCACGCGGGACGGGCCGTCGCGGTCGCGGTGCGCCGCCGGGCGTGTTCGGGCACGCCGTGACGGCGGATGCGCTCGTACACCAGGAGGGAGCCGAGCGGCCCCGTGAACAGCGCGACCGCGGCGAACAGCCACCCCCAATCCATCGACCGGGTGATCATCACGACCATGGCCGCGAAGCCGAGGAACACCATGCCGTGGAGTGAGCCGAAGATGGCCGTGCCCGGCTTGTTTCCGGAGAGCCAGAACGCGGCGAGCCCGACGTAGCTGAAGGTCTCGATCAGGCTGACCCACTTGAGCGCGCCGGCCTTGCGCTCCAGCTCGGTGCTGGTGTCGTCGGCGAAATCGACCACGGGCCGAGCCTAGGTGAACGACGGTTCGCGATCGGAGCCGCGGTTTCCGTCGCGGCCGGCGAGGCGACATAGTGGTCGCGGTGTCGGCGCGCCAGTGGAGGCTCAACGACTACTACGCGGTCCTCGGCGTGTCGCCGCGCGCCAGCGACGAGGAGATCGACGTCGCCTTCCGGGCACTCGCCAAGCGCTGGCATCCGGATCGCTGTGCCGGTGACGCGCAGGCCACCGAACGGTTCAAGGAGATCACCGCGGCGCACGACGTCGTCGGCGATCCCCGCAGGCGGGTCGCGTACGACCGCGAGCGGGCCTTGGCCGCGGCGAGCGCGCGGCCCCAGGGTGGCCCGGCCTCGCCGCGCCAGGCACCCACGCCGGGGTCAGGCGGTCGCCCGGCGCCCACAACGGTGAATCCACGTCAGGCGCCGGCGGACTCCCACGAGTGGGCCGGCTGGACCGCGCCCGCCCGGGCCCGTGTGCGCCGTCCGCGTCGGTTCCACCCGCTGCTCGTCCTGTCCGTCGGTGCACTCCTGCTCGTCAGCGGCGTTCTCCTCGCGGCGTGGCGGCTCACCGTCGGCCGCGCCGGGGCCAGCTTCGGTGCCGCGGCCGCCCGGACGTCCGGCGTCATCCTCGACGTCAACGGGCGCCGGCAGGTGCAGTTCCGCGCCGGCGACGGGCGGCTCGTCACGGCCCGACCCGCAGGCGCCGCCACCGACAGCACGGGCAGCACCGTGCGCGTCGTGTACGACCGCGACCAGCCGTCCCGCGTCGTGCTCGACCACGACTCCTTCGCGAAGGAGTTCACCATCTGGTTCGCCGCGGTGAAGCTCGTCGTGGGGGGCGCCGCGCTGATGGTGGTGTCGCGCTCGCAGCGGCTCCGACGCTGGATCGTCGAGCACACCCGGGCCCACGCGAGGGCGCCGGTCACCCGGGTGGGCGCCTGAGCCCGGGCCGCGGCCGTTCGCGGCCGTACGCGCGAGCGGGTAGGTTGCCTGCCCCGAGCAGATTTGTGACGATGTGTCAGATCGAAGCGGGCCGCGGGGCCCACCGCCGAGGAGGGCGCGCATGGTCGACTACGTGATCCGCGGCGCAACGGTCGTCGACGGCACGGGTGCACCCGGCCGGCAGGCGGACGTGGCGGTCGACGGCGGGGTCGTCGTGGGCCTCGGCGAGGTCGAGGACCGCGGGCGTACCGAGCTCGATGCCGGCGGCCTCGTCGTCACACCGGGCTTCGTCGACCCGCACACCCATTACGACGCGCAGCTCTTCTGGGACCCGAACGCGTCGCCTTCGAACCTGCACGGCGTGACCACCATCGTCGGGGGCAACTGCGGGTTCACGCTCGCGCCGATCAAGAGCGAGGACGCCGACTACATCCGCCGGATGATGGCGAAGGTCGAGGGAATGCCGCTCGCCGCGCTCGAGCACGGCGTCAAGTGGGACTGGAGCACCTTCGCCGAGTACCTCGACCGTCTCGAGGGCAACCTCGCGGTCAACGCGACGTTCCTCGTCGGTCACTGCGCGTTGCGGCGCTTCGTGATGGGAGCGGAGTCCATCGGCAACGAGGCCACGCCGGAGCAGGTCGACGAGATGGTGCGCCTGCTGCACGAGTCCATCGACGCGGGCGCTCTCGGGTTCTCGTCGTCGCAGTCGTACACGCATTCCGACGGCGACGGGAACCCCATCGCGTCGCGGTTCGCGTCCACCGACGAGGTGCTCGCGCTGTGCGAGGCAGCCGGGCAGCACCCCGGCACGACGCTCGAGTACATCACCGACGGGTGCCTCGATCAGTTCTCCGACGAGGAGATCACGCGCATGGCGCAGATGAGCGCGCGTGCACGGCGGCCGTTGAACTGGAACGTCCTGACGGTCGATTCGAAGGTGCCCGAACGCGTCACCCGTCAGCTCTCGGCGTCCGACGCCGCCGCGGCTGCAGGCGGCCGCATCGTCGCGCTGACGATGCCCACGCTCGTGCCGATGAACATGAGCTTCCTCAACTACTGCGCGTTGTTCATGCTTCCGCAATGGGGCCCGATCATGTCGCTGCCCGTCCCCGAACGCATCGCGAAGCTGCGCGACCCCGAGACCCGCCGTTTCATGGACGAACACGCTCGTTCCCCCGAAGCCGGAGTATTCCGGCGTCTGGCCAGCTGGGCGAACTACCAGATCGGCGACACGTTCTCGGCCGCCAACGAGGGCCTGAAGGGTCGGAACGTGAGCGACATCGCGAAGGAGCGCGGTCAGGAGCCCTTCGACGCGCTGCTGGACGTCGTGATCGCCGACGACCTGCGCACGATCCTCTGGCCGGTCGCGTCCGACGGCGACGACGCGAGCTGGAAGCTGCGGGCCGAGGTCTGGAACGACGACCGTGTGCTCATCGGCGGCTCGGATGCCGGCGCGCACCTCGACCGCATGCTGGGCTCGCAGTACACGACCGCGTTCCTGGCCGACTCGCTCCGGCGCCGCAAGCTCGTGCCGCTCGAGCGAGCTGTGCAGCTGATCACCGACGCGCCCGCCCGCCTGTTCGGCCTGCGCGGTCGGGGGCGGGTCGAGGTCGGCGGCATCGCGGACCTCGTCGTGTTCGATCCCGACACGGTCGGCGCGACATACGCCCGTCTCGTGGAAGACCTGCCGGGCGGCGCCGCTCGGCTGTTCTCGGACTCCGAGGGGATCGTGCGGGTGCTCGTCAACGGCGTCGAGACGGTCGTCGACGGCACGGCCACGGGCGCGCGCCCCGGCACGGTGCTGCGGTCCGGCCGCGACACCGACACCGTCGCCACGAGCTGATCCGCTTCATTGAAGCCTCCGGTGCGGCAACCGCACCCACAGCTTCAATGAACCGAAGGGTGTGACCGAGTCGGCGGACCCGCGCGTGGCGCGTGCCCGCGCCGAGGGACTTCAGGCCGGACCGCGCGCCCGTGACGGCGAGAACCGCACCGGCATCGCCTCGAGGCCGCTGATGAAGTTGGCCGCGCGACGGGGGAGCGGCTCGTCGCTCGCGAGCTCGATATCGGGAAGCCGCGCGAGCAGACGCTCGAACAGCACCCGCAACTCCAGGCGGGCGAGGTTCGACCCCAGGCAATAGTGGGTTCCGAACCCGAACGCGACATGGTCGTTGGGTTGACGGGTCGCGTCGAAGCGTTCCGGGTCGACGAATCGGCTCTCGTCGAAGTTGGCCGACTCGTACAGCAACATGAGCTTCTGGCCGGCGCGGAGCCCGGCACCGAAGAACGTGGTGTCGGCAGTGACCGTTCGGCACATGTTCTTGATGGGTGACACCCAGCGCAGCATCTCCTCCACCGCGGTCGGTATTCCGCCCGGATCAGCCGCGAGGGCATCACGCTGGTCGGGCTGGAGCATCAGCTGTTCCATGCCGCCGCTCAGCACGTGCCGGGTCGTCTCGTCGCCGCCCACGAGGACCAGCAGCGATTCGTGCACGACCTCGTCGTCGTCGAGCCGGTCCCCGTCCACCTCGGCGTGCACGAGGACGCTCATGAGGTCGTCGGTGGGCGCCGCTCGCCTCTGCCGGATGACGCCGAACGCGTATTCCTCGTACTCGCCGTACGCCTCGGCGGCCCGCACCATCGCGGCTTCCGACACGTTGCCACCCTGCGCGCTCACCATGTCGTCGGACCAGCGAAGCAGACGGTCGCGGTCGTCGGGGAGCACACCGAGCATGTCTCCGATGACGATCATCGGCAGTGGCGCCGCAAGATCGCGTACGAAGTCGCATTCGCCCCGTTCGCACACCCGATCGATCAGCTCATCGCACAGTTGGCGGATCTTCGCCTCCTGGTCGCGCACGCGCCGGGGAGTAAAGCCGCGGTTGACGAGCTTGCGCCGCTGCCAGTGCGCGGGATCGTCCATGTCGATCATCATCGGGATCGGGCCGTTGTCGGGACGGATCCCGCCCGCGTTCGAGAACGTGGCGGGGTCCTTCGAAGCGGCGAGCACGGCGTCGTAGCTCGCCGCGCCCCATACGCCGTTGCGGTCGTCGAGGTACACCGGCTCGTTGGCGCGCATCCACGCGTACGCGCCATGGGAATCTCCGGCGTAGAAGCGCCCGTCGAGCAGGTCGATCTCCATCCGTGTCGTGCTCGTCATGGCGTCATCATGTCCCAGCGCACCGGGCCCCGTGAATCCGCACGCGGCCGAGGCGTCGCCGGGGCACCAAGGGTGCTGATCACCTAGCGTGGACGAATGAGCGCAACACCCCGGGGCATGCAACCGCTCGACATCGGCCGTCTCGTCCAGGCCTCCGATCCGCGCCTGTCGCCGGACGGCACCTCGATCGCGTTCGTGGTCACCACGATCGACGTGGATGCGAACCGCTACCGCAGTGTGGTCTGGCTCGCTGCGGTCGACGGCTCGTACGACGCGGCGCCGTTCGGCAGCGGCGAGCACCGCGAGACCATGCCGCGGTGGTCGCCCGACGGGCGCTGGCTCGCCTTCGTGACCGCGGACGAAGCCGCTCACCTCACCCGGCTCGTCGTCGCGCCCGTCGACCGCGCGGGGCTGCCGCGCGTGGTCGCAGAGCGCCCGGACGACATTGGTGAGCCGGTGTGGTCGCCCGACGGCAGCACACTTGCGTTCGCGGCGCGCGACCGCGACGAAGCGCAGTACGGCCCGGCCGACGACCGTGACCGGCCGCCCCGGCGGATCGACACGTTGATCACCCGCATCGACTCCGAAGGTTGGACGTCCGATCGCCCTCACCACGTCTTCACCGTGCCGGCCGACGGTTCGCGTCGCCCGCGCGCGCTCACCTCGGGTACGTCCGACGACACTGCGCCCGCATGGTCGCCCGACGGTTCGCGACTCGTGTTCGCAGCCGCGCGTCACGCCGACTGGGATCTCGACCTCGCGGTCGACCTGTTCACCATCGCCTCCGACCCCGGCGACCACGAGATCGACGAGCCTCGGCGAATCACCGTCACCGGGCCGCGACTCGCCGACCCGTCGTGGAGCCCCGACGGCTCGCGGATCGCGTGCTACACGGAGGACGCGCGATCGGCGCCGCGCCACGTGCAGATCGCAATCGTCGACGCGTCCGGCGGCGGTCTCGAAGCGGTCACGACCGCGCTCGACCGCAACTGCTGCCCGTTCACGGGCCATCGGGAGCCCGTGTGGGACACCGACAGCTCGTTGTTGTTCCTCGTCGACGACGGAGGCGACACCCACTTGCATCGGGTCCATGTCGCCGACGTGCCCAAGACGGAGGTCGTCCTCGAAGGTCGACGCGTGCTCACCGGGTTCGATTCGCGCGCAGGAGTGCTCGCGTTCGTCGCGACCGCACCGACGACGCTGCCCGAGCTGTTCGTTCTCGACGCCGGAGGCGAGCGTCAGCTCACGAACTTCACCGCCGCGAACCTCTCCGGTGTCTCACTCGGCGTTCCGCAGCCCTTCACCGCGACGTCGCGCGACGGCGCGGGAGTCGACGCCTGGATCATCCCGCCCATCGGTTGCGAGAACGGGAGGAAATATCCCGCGCTCCTGAACGTGCACGGCGGGCCGTTCACGCAGTACGGCAACCGCTTCTTCGACGAGTTCCAATTCCAGGCGGCCGCGGGCTACGCGGTCATCTACTCGAACCCGCGTGGCTCGTCCGGCGGCACCGAAGCGTGGGCCCGGGCGATCCGCGCCCCCACGGCCAAGGATGACCCGGGCAGCGGTTGGGGCGGCGTCGACTACGACGACGTGATGGCGGTCGCGGACGCCGCCGCGGCAGAATTCCCGTTCGTCGACGGGTCGCGCATGGGCGTGCTCGGCGGCTCCTACGGCGGGTTCATGGCGTCGTGGATCGCCGGGCACACCGACAGGTTCCGCGCCGCGTGCTCCGAACGCGCGGTGAACGACCTCGCGTTGCTCGAGCTCAGCTCCGACTTCGCCGGTGCGTTCCGCTTCGACCTCGGCGTGAGCGTCATCGACGACCCCGAGGAGTACGTGCGCCAGTCGCCCATCACCTACGTCTACGACATGCACACGCCGCTGTTGATCCTTCACTCGGAGAACGATCTGCGCTGCCCGATCGACCAGGCCGAGACGCTCTTCGTCGCGCTACGGCTGCTGGGCCGCAAGGTCGAGTTCTGGCGGTTCCCCGGTGAGGGCCACGAACTGTCGCGTTCCGGCGCACCACGTCACCGGGTGCAGCGCCAGGAGATCATCCTCGACTTCTTCGGGCGCCATCTCGCCGCGCCGCGCACCATCCTCGACCCCTAGTCGCGGTAGACGGGCGCGCGCTGCTCCTTGCGTGCCCGGACCGCCTCCTCGAAGTTCTCGGTGGTCAGACGGACGTACAGCTGCGCGTGGGCCTCGTGGTCCATGTGCGCGTGCAGGCCGCCCGCGTCGAGGCTCGACCACAGCAGCCGCTTCGTGCTCTCCACGCCGATGCGACTGAACGAGATGATCCGCTCCGCGACGGAGTAACAGCGCTCGAGCAGCGCGTCACCGGGCACGACCGCCGAGACGAGGCCGATGTGGTCGGCTTCGGCCGCGTCGACGTCTCGCCCGGTGAGCATGATCTCGAACGCGCGTGACGATCCGATCGCGCGCGGCAGCAGATAGCTGATGCCGAGCTCCGTCGACGTGAGCCCGTTGTTGATCCCCGCGGCCCGGAAGTACGCCTGGTCCGACGCGATCCGGATGTCGGTGGCTACCGCGAGGCAGAACCCGCCACCGATCGCGGCACCGTTCACGGCCGCGATCACCGGCTGGTGCATCGAGCGCAGCGTCAGGATCACGTCGTGGAGCAGGTCCATCGAGCGGTGCGCGATCGTGGTCCGCGTGAGGCCGGCGATTCCCGGCACGTGCCCGGAGTCCTCGAGATCGGCGCCGGAACAGAACCCCTGGCCTGCGCCCGTGAGCACCACGACACGCGTGTCGTTGTCGGCGCTCACCTCCTCGAGCGCCTCGCGCAGCGGGATCATCACGTCGAACGCCATCGCGTTCATGCGTTCGGGACGGTTCAGGGTCACGAGGGTCACGTTCGGGCGGGGCTTGTCGATGAGAACGAACGGCACGGTGCTTCCTCTCGGCTCTCGCGCAGTTGGGACGATTTTCCGGTCGTGCGACGGAAAATCGTCCCAACTGACGGGTGGGGTGGGATGCGGTGGGATGGGGCGTCAGCCTTCGACGGGGCCGCGGAAAGGAGCGGGCGGTCGCGGGCCGTCGGCGTCGCGGTCGAGCGTGTCGGCCGCGACGAGATCCTCGAGATAGCGGTCGTTCCACCACGAGATCTGCAACTGCTTGGCCCGCCGGAAGTACAGCTGGACGTCGTAGTCCAACGTGAAGCCGACGCCGCCGAAGATCTGCTGCGCCATCGCGGTGACATCGCGGAACGTCTGGCACGCGAACAGCTTCGCCATCGGGGCGAGACGGTCGATGCGGCGACCCTCCGTACGCGCCCATGCCGCCTCGTACACGAGCACCGTGCCGCCCTCGACCGCAGTCGACGCGTCGGCCAGGTAGTGCGCGAGGGCCTGGAACGCGCCGAGCGGCTTGTCGAACTGGTGACGGTCCTTCGCGTACTGGACCGTGATGTCCAGCGCGTACCGCGCCCCGCCCATGGCCTGCGCCGCGAGCAACGTGACGCCGTCGAGCATGGTGGCGTGCCAAGTCTCCCAACCGGTGCCCGCCGCACCCACGCGATTCGCCGAGGGCACACGCGTGGCGTCGAAGCGGACCTCGTACTGGGTGTCGGACGCGATCGCCAGCTGTTGGGTGAGCGACACGCCGCTGCTGCTCGTGTCGACAAGGAACAGGTCGACACCGTCGGCGGTGCGGGCGGCGACGAGCAGGTGCGCGGCCGAGCTCGCGAACGGCACGTGCCACTTCGTGCCCTCGAGCACGAACTCGTCGCCGTCGGCTCGCGCCGTGAGCTGCACACCCGCGGGGCTGAAGCCGTGGTGCGGCTCGAGCCAGGCCGTGCTCACGATCGTGTCGCCGCTCGCGATGCGGGGCAGCCACGCCTGCTTCTGCTCCTCGGTACCGGCGCGCAGGATTGCGCCGGCGGCCAGGACCGCGCTCACGAAATGGGGCGACGGTGCGAGCGCGCGCCCGAGCTCTTCGTACACGATGGCGGCGTCGACCACGCTCATCTCCGAACCGCCGTAGTCGGCGGGGATCATCATCCCGATGAGGTCGAGCTCGGCCAGCTGCTTCCACAGCTCGGTGGGATAGCCCGTGGGGTCGTCCTCCATCGCGCGTACCGTCTCCAGCGGTGCGTACGAGGTGCACACGCCGCGCACCATCTCCCGCAGCATCTGTTGCTCGTCGGTGAAGTCCAGGTCCATGTCTTCTCGCTCGCTCCCTCGCTGCCGGGGCGCCGGTCGTGGCGGTGGTCTATTTCACGGTTGCCATTGGTCGCCGCGGCGGGCCCAGGGGTTGTCGCTGGGTCCCGTGGGCACCGCCACGCGCACCGAACAGTCGGTCTTCGTCTCTCCGTCGACGCTCAGTGTGACGAGAAGCGACACCCAGCCGCAGCCGGCCGCGTCGGTGTCGGCACCTTCGACGACACCCGACAACACCATCGTGTCGCCCGGGAACACCGAACCCTTCATGCGGAACTTCATCCGTCCGAGCCGCCCGGTCGGGCCGGTCCAGTCGGTGACGTAGCGCTCGAACCACGCGGCCTGGTTCGGTGTGTTGAGGAAGATGTCGCGTGTCCCGTTGCGGTTCACCGCGAAGTCGTGGTCGTGGTGCATCGGACGCCAATCGCGGCTGGCCAGCGCCCCCAGTACGACCGTCGTGGCGGTGACGTCGTACGAGAGCGCCGGCAGCTCGTCGCCTTCGCGCACGTCGCCGAGCGTCAACGCAGGAGCGGAGATCATCGCTCGTTCCTCCGGTATCCGAAGCCGGTGTACGACTCGACGCCGACGAGCTCGCCCCGTTGGTTGTGGTACTCGACGTCGATGACCCAGAACCGTCCGGTTCCGAGCTTCGTGGTCTTGTGGCCGCTCACCGAGCGCAGGATCTGATGGGTGCGCAACACGTCGCCGGGCCGTACGGGTTCGTAGAACACGATCGTGTTGTCGCTCATGATCGCTTCGGGAAGTTCGAAGCGCGCCTTCAGGTCGAAGTGCACCTGCAACGGCAGCGCCTGCTCTTTCCGGCCCGGTGCCCAGTGGTGGGGCCGGAACCACACGGACAGCATGGTCGGCGGCGCGATCGGGCCGCCCGTGATCTCGGCGGCGACGTCGTCGTCCCAGAACAACGGGTTGCCGTTCTCCACCGACGAGCAGCTCGTCCAGATGTAACCCTGCTCGACGGGGAATTCACCCACCGTCTCGTACTGCACGCGATCGATCAATGCGGCGACGTCGTCAGGCAGCTCGCTGCTCATGCCACCACGCCCTCGTCGCGCATCGCCGTGATCTCCTCGCTCGTGTATCCGACCGCGGACAACAACTCGTCGGTGTCGGTGACCGTCGCGTCGCGCGTTCGCGGCGTCGGTTGGTCGCGGTCCATGCCTGCAAGCGTCCACCCGACCTGGCGAAACGCTCCGTGGTGCTCGTCGTCCGCGTCGACGAACGTGCCGCGGGCGCGCAGGTGCGGGTCGTCGACCATCTCCGGCACGGAGTACACGGGTGCGACGCAGGTGTCGGCCGGACCGAGCTGCGCTACCCAGTCGTCGCGGTCGCGGGTTCCGAACGCGGCCGAGAACGCGGCCCGGATCTCGTCTTGCACCGCGTCGTCGTGTTGGTGGTCGATCCACTCGTCGCAATGAAGGCCCCGGCACAGGTTGGCGAAGAAATGGGGCTCGATCGCACCCACGGCGAGCCATTTGCCGTCGCGGCAGCGGTACACGTCGTAACACGCGTACCGTCCGGTGAGCAGACCGTGACGGGGGCCCGGTACCTCGCCCGTCGCCAGGTACTCGTCGACGAGCAGCGACATGATCGACACCATGCCGTCGACGACCGCCACGTCGAGATACGTGCCTTCGCCCGTCGTCGTGCGCCGCAGCAGCGCGGCGAGGATCGCAGCCACCGCGTGCAGGCCCCCGCCGGCGCTGTCCGCAATGGTGGCGCCGGGCAGCGCGGGGCCGCCTTCCGCGTCGCGACCGGAACAGTCGAGGTACCCGGTGATCGCCAGGTAGTCGAGGTCGTGGCCGGCCCATCGCGAGTACGGCCCGTGCTGGCCGAAGCCCGTCGTCGAGCAGTACACGATGCGCGGGTTCTGCTCGCGCACCGCGTCGTAGCCGATGCCCAACCGTTCGACCACACCGGGGCGGAAGCTCTCGATCACCACGTCCGCGCGCGCGGCGAGGCGAAGAAACGCCTCGCGTCCCGTGGCTGCCTTCAGGTCGAGCAGCACGCGTTGCATGCCGCGGTGGCCGGCGTACGCGTAGAACGGCGGCGTGATCTGGACGCCGCCTCGCTTCGGTGTGGGGCCGACCTTCACCACGGCGGCGCCGTAGTCGGCCAGCCAGCGCGAGGTGCGCGCGGCCGGCCCCACACTCGCGAGGTCGAGCACCGTGTAGCCGGCGAGGGGCGAGCCCGTCACGATCAGAAGTTCTTGGGCAGGCCGAGGCCGCGCCGGGCGATGATGTTCTTCTGGATCTCCGACGCGCCGCCGCCGATGGTGTCGATCACGGTGTAGCGGTACGTCGACTCGGCGCGTCCCTTCATCGGCGCGTCCTCGGTCTTCACCCGCAGTTGCGTGCCCGGGCCGCCGATGTCCATCGACGCGTCGGCCAGCCGGCGTGAGTACTCCGTCGCGAACAACTTGTACTGCGACGACTCGACCGTGGGCGGGGGAGTGCCCGGCGCCTTCTCGGCCTTCATCGACGCGGCGACGACACGGAGACCGAGCACGCGTCCCACTTCCGCCTCCGTGACGAGCCGTGCGATGCGGCTGCGGATCACGGGGTCGTTGCGGAGCGGCTCACCGTCGCGCTCCTCCGTACGCACGTATTCGCACAGCAGGTCGAGGCGCTGCTGGATCGGCGAGAAGGTGAACATGGTGAAGCGCTCGAGATCGAGCGCCTGCGAGATGTACTGGAATCCCCGGCCCACCTCGCCGACGACGTACTCGTCGGGCACGAAGACGTCCTCGATGAACACCTCGTTGGTGCGTTCGTCGCCCATGGTCCAGATCGGGCGAATCGTGACGCCCGGTTGGTCGAGTGGCACGAGCATCAGCGTGATGCCGCGGTGCTTGTCGTTCGGGTCGGTGCGCGTGCCGAGCCAGTACCACTCGGCGAAGTGCGCGGATGTCGTCCACGTCTTCTGGCCGTTGAGCAGCCACCCGCTCTTGCCGTCGCGTTCGGTGCGCTCGGCCTTCAGCCGCATCGACGCGGCGTCGGAGCCCGCGTTGGGCTCGCTGTAGCCGACCGCGAACTCGACGTCGTTGCGCAGGATCATCGGCAGGAACGTCTGCTTGAGGAAGTCGTTGCCGTGTGCGATCAGCGTCTTGCCGATGATGCCGACGCCCTTGCCGATCTGCGGGCCGCCGCGGGCCGCGAGCGCCTCGTTGAGCAGGTACTCGTACACCCCTTCGCCCTCGGAGCCGCCGTACTGCTTCGGCCAGGTCATCCCGAGCCAGCCCCGCTCGCCGACCTCACGCATGAACGCCCGCCGCTTGGGCGTGTCGACGATCTGGGCCATGTTCTCCCGGGTCAGGTCGAAGACCTCCGGGTCGTCGTGGTCGTCGAGGAAGCGCTCGACCTCGGCGGCGAACTCCCGCTGCTCGGGCGTGAAGTTGAAATCCATGCGGACTCCCGGGGTCGGGTCGGCGGCCGAAATCTGACGGGGCAACCGATTACGCCGAACCCGTCCGGGGGCACTCGGGGCTCGGTGGCACCGCCGGAGCCCCCAACCGTTCTGGCGTCACGTGGCGCGCAATATCGAGGCGAAACGACGCCGGAATCGGCCCCGGCGTCAGGTGATGACGCCGCGTTCGCGCAACTTGGCCAGGGTGTCGTCGTCGAGGCCGAGCTCGGCGCGAAGCACCTCGTCGGTGTGCTCGCCG
>JAMXLJ010000153.1 GCA_024281095.1 Acidimicrobiia bacterium
CCGAGCACCAGCCGGCTGCGCCCGAGCATGCGCGTGAGCTGTTTCGGATCGGTGGTGTCGATCTGCATCATCCGTCCTCCGTCGTCGGGACCACGTGCGCGGTCCAACCCACACCTGTCGACTCCCCACCGCGGAACCGGCACAACGCTCGCCACAACCCGCCGGCATCGCCGCTCGCGCTCTCGAACGCGAGCGGTGCGACCCCGAGCACGTCGACCGAGAAATTCAGGTCGTCGACCGTGAGCTCGTCGTCGGCCACGTCGGCGTGCTCGACCGCGACGGCGGATCCACCCGGCGCCCAGCGGGCGCCGAACGCCCGTCCATCGGCGAGCGCGGTCGCCGAGAGCGCAACGCCGTCGGACGTGGTGAGGCCGGCCCACCTCCAGCCGCCGTCGCGCCAGTCGGACGGGCCCCACGTGTGGGCCCGTTGCCCGGTGCCGTCGACGGTGACCCGCTCGCGTCCGAGCAGGATCTCGCCTTCGACCCGACCGGCCTGCACGTAGCCGCGACCGTCGCACGGCGCGGACGCCGGCTCGATCGCGTCGACCGTCGCCTCCCACGAGAGGTCGTGCCCGACCGGAAGCCGCTCGCCGAGCTCTCCATGCAACGCATCGAGCGGATCGTCGAGTCGCAGGCCGAACGCCTCGAGACCGAGGCTCCAGTGCTCGAGCGGCGTCTCGCACACACACTCGGCCCACAACCCGTCGGCACGGATCTCGAGCATCGCGCCCCGGGGCGGCGCAACGTCGTGGTCGCGCACGATCACCGGGCCCTGGTCGGGACGTACCACGCACGCCCAGTACCACGCGCGTTGCCGCACGGGATGCATCGCGAGGTGCACGTAGCCCCCCAAACCCTGTTCGGTCGCGAAGTCGAAGTACCACGACTCGCTCCACGACGAGCTCGGCCGCCCGCACGCGGCGGGCGTGTGATGCCGCTCGTCGACCGGTTGCACCCGCGGATCCTAGCTACGGTGTCGCGATGCGACGCCTGGCGATTCTGTGTGTGCTCGTCGCCGCTCTCGCCTCGTGCAGCAGCGGCGGCAACTCCAAGGCGAAGGCGGCCACGACCACCTCGAGGGCCGCGTCCTCGTCGACGAGCGCGTCCTCGGGCGCCACGAGCGCGACGAGCACGGCCGGCGACCCGAGCCATCCGTGCGGGCGCACGGCCACCGCACCGGCCCGCTACCGCCACGTGATCTGGCTCTGGATGGAGAACCACGCCTGGAGCTCCGTCATCGGCACCGGCTCGGCGCCGTATCAGACCGGCCTCGTCAACGCGTGCGGTTCGCTTCGCGCCGAGGCCGTCGTCGGTGCGCCCTCGCTGCCGAACTACCTCGGCGCGACCGCGGGCCAGATCTTCGGGATCCACGACGACGAGAACCCGTCGTCGCATCCCCTCACCGCCGACAACCTGTTCCGCCAGGTGCGCACGGCCGGTGGCACGTCGAAGAGCTACGAGGAGTCCATGCCGTCGAACTGCACGCTGACGAGCGCCGGCGAGTACGCCGTGCGCCACAACCCGGCGGCGTACTACACCGGCGCCGACGACCGGGCCGCGTGCATGCGCGACGACGTGCCCATGGGCAGCGTCACTCAGGGCCCGTTCGCCGACGCATTGAGCACCGACACGCTGCCGACGTTCGCGTTCATCACTCCGAACGTGTGCAACGACACGCACGACTGCCCCGTGGCGACCGGGGACGCGTGGCTCAAGAGCTGGGTACCGAAGATCCTCACGAGCGCCGCGTACCAGCGCGGCGACACCGCCCTGATCATCGGCTACGACGAGTACTCGCCCGTTCCGAACATGTGGATCGCCCCATCGGTACGGCCCGGCGCCACGTTCGGGCCGAGCACCGACCACTACGCCTTGCTGCGCGCAACGGAGGAGATGCTCGGCCTGCCGCTCCTGGCCGACGCGGCGAACGCGCCCGACGTGCGCAGCGCGCTCAACGTGTAGCCGTGTCCGGGTAGGCCCGGTCGATGTCGAGCCCGCGTTCTCGGCCGGCGCCGTTCACCGGAACGTGACGTTCTCGCGCTCCAGCAGGGCCCGCTTCGTCGCGACGCCGTGCGCACCCCCGCCGTAGCCGCCGATCCGGCCGCCCGAAGCGACGACGCGGTGGCACGGGACGACCAACGGCACCGGATTGCGCGCCATTGCGGTGCCGACCGCCCGCGCCGCGCCGGGCTTGCCGGCCATGGTGGCGAGCTCGCCGTAGGTGACGGTCTCGCCCCAGGGGACCTCGCGACGCAGGGTCTCGAGCACTTTACGCCGGAACGGCGACACGACCGTGTCGAGGTCCGGCGTCAGGTCGAGCTCGTGATCGGCGCCCGCGAACCACGCGTCGAACGCGGCGGCGACGGCGTCGTCGCGTTCGGGCGCCGCGTCGGTCTCCGGGTCGCGCACCGCGCCGTCGAATGGCAGCTCGACCCGGCAGACGCCGCGGGGGCCGACCACGACGAGCAGCTCACCGATCGGCGTCGGTTGCCGCCACCATCGCCGGCTCGTCGGGTTCACGAGATCAGTTCGGTGACCTCGTCGCGCTCCGCGAGCAGCTCGTCGGTGGTGATCTTGATCTTCTCCCGTGCG
The DNA here is from genome assembly GCA_024281095.1 of Acidimicrobiia bacterium. Taxonomy (GTDB): domain Bacteria; phylum Actinomycetota; class Acidimicrobiia; order IMCC26256; family JAMXLJ01; genus JAMXLJ01. Next base: position 2,593 of record JAMXLJ010000153.1, read on the forward strand.
AAGTCGTCGTGCTCGATGCCTTCGACGACCTGCCAACCGGAACCGTCGGTACGCACCGGGAAGCCGAACTGCAGGCCCTCGGGCACGCCGTACTCGCCGCGGCTCACGACCGCGAGCGACGTCCAGTCGCCCTCAGGGGTGGGCGTGCGGATGCTGACCACCGAGTTGATCGCCGCGTTGGCGGCCGACGCGGCCGACGACGCCCCGCGCGCCTCGATCACCGCGGCGCCGCGCTTCTGCACCGTCTCGATGAACGGCCCGCGCAGCCACGCGTCGTCGTCGATCACCTCGGGCGCGGGACGGCCGCCGATGCGCGCGTTGCGGAAGTCGGGGTACTGCGTGGCCGAGTGGTTGCCCCAGATCGCCAGGTTGGTGACCTCGCGCACCGGCGCGCCCGCCTTGTGCGCGAGCTGACTCTTGGCCCGGTTCTCGTCGAGGCGCGTCATCGCGAACCAGCGCTCGGCGGGAACTTCCTTCGCGTTGGCGCGCGCGATGAGGCAGTTCGTGTTGCACGGGTTGCCGACGACGAGGATCCGGACGTCGCTCGCCGCATGTTGGGCGATCGCCCGGCCTTGTGGCTTGAAGATGCCGCCGTTGACGCCGAGCAGCTCGCCCCGCTCCATTCCCGCCTTGCGCGGGATCGACCCGACGAGCAGCGCCCAGTTGGTGCCGTCGAACGCGGTCTTCAGGTCGGACGTCGCGACGACGTCTTCGAGGAGCGGGAACGCACAGTCGTCGAGCTCCATCACGACGCCCTCGAGGGCTTTCATCGCAGGCTCGATCTCGAGCAGGCGCAGCACGACGGGCTGGTCCTCCCCGAGCATCGCGCCGGACGCGATGCGGAACAGCAGGGAGTAGCCGATCTGACCGGCGGCGCCGGTGACCGTGACATGGAGAGGCGACGGCTTGGCGCTGACCATGGCGGGACCTTAGCGACTGGTCAGGGCCGCGCCTCGACTCGCTCGCCCTCGGTCTCGATCGTCCCGAGGAGGAGGTCACGGGCCTCGGCGAGCTCGTTCAGCCGCTCGGCGGCACCGGCCTCGGCGCCGCCCTGATCGGGGTGTGCGAGCCGTACCAGGCGGCGGAACCGCTGCCGGACGTCCCGCCGCTCGAGCGGCATTCCCGGGCGGAGCCCGAGCACTTCCATGGCCCAGCGCCGCTCGGAGGGGACGCCCTTCCACAGCAACACGTCGGCGTCCGCGGCGTGCGCGAAGGCGTTCGTGCCCGTTGGCATCCATCCGGGCACGAAGCCACGGGCGCCGGGCACGCCGTCGATCAGCAATCGCAGGCCGACGCCGTCGGGGCGGGCGCTCGTGTGGACGGCACGGTCGATCGCGTCGAGCGTGATGCGCCGGGCCGCGGGCGGCAGCGACGCGGCCGCGACGATCGCTCCGAGTACCTGGGGTGCGGGGTGTCCGTGCACGTCGAGCTCGAGGACGGTGCCCGCGTGCTCGTCGAGTAGGCGGTGACGGGAGCGGTCGAGGCCGTGGGTGTCGGTCTGCAGGCGGTATCGCAGCGCGATCCGCGGGACCGTGAGCCCTCTGCGCGCGTCGGACAAGAAACGGGGGAGCAGGTCGAGCTGGTCGTCGTCGAGCCCGTGCAGCTGCTCGGCGACGATCGCCGCGAGCAGGCGCGCACCGTGCGCGCCCCCGCCGGTCGGCAGGTACGCGTCGCCGACCGCGACGCGGCGGGTGGGCATGTGCCGTCGGGTGTGGCGGATGTTGAGCTCGGCGAGCACCACGACGGCCTCCGGAAAATCTACGAGGCCGTGCTACCCGTTGGACGGCCGGTGGTCACGATCACAGGCGATCGACGATCGCGCCGGCGAACTCCGACGTCTTCACCTCGGTCGCGCCCTCCATGAGGCGGGCGAAGTCGTAGGTGACGATCTTGTCCGCGATCGTGGCCTCGAGCGCCCGGACGATGTCGGCGGCCACGTCGCTCCACCCGAGGTGCTCGAACATCATCACGCCCGACAGGATCACGGAGCCGGGGTTCACCTTGTCCTGGCCCGCGTACTTCGGTGCGGTGCCGTGGGTGGCTTCGAACACGCCGTGGCCCGTGACGTAGTTGATGTTGCCGCCCGGGGCGATGCCGATGCCGCCCACCTGCGCGGCGAGCGCGTCGGACAGGTAGTCGCCGTTGAGGTTCGTCGTCGCGATGACGTCGAAGTCCTCCGGGCGGGTGAGCACCTGCTGCAGCGTGATGTCGGCGATGTTGTCCTTCACGAGGATCTTGTCGCCGGGCTTGCCGCCGCAGTCGTCCCAGCCGACCGCGACGTCGGAGAACTCCGCGCGCACGAGCTCGTATCCCCAGTTGCGGAACGCGCCCTCGGTGAATTTCTGGATGTTGCCCTTGTGGACGAGGGTGACGCTCTGTCGTCCGTAGCGCACCGCGTACTCGATCGCGGCACGGATCAGCCGCTTCGAACCCGTCTCGGAGACGGGCTTGATGCCGACGCCGGAGTCTTCGCGGATGTTCCACCCGAAGTTGTCGCGCAACAGGCCGATCAGCTTCTTCGCCTCGGGCGTGCCCTCTTCGACCTCGAGGCCGGCGTAGATGTCTTCCGTGTTCTCACGGAAGATCACCATGTCGACCTTCTCCGGGTGCTTCACCGGGCTCGGCACGCCCTGGAACCAGCGCACCGGGCGGAGACAGACATACAGGTCGAGGATCTGCCGGAGCGCGACGTTGAGGCTGCGGATGCCGCCGCCGACGGGCGTGGTGAGCGGACCCTTGATCCCGATGAGGTAGTCGCGGAAGGCCTGCACGGTCTCGTCGGGGAGCCAGCTCCCGGTCTCGTTGAACGCCTTCTCGCCGGCGAGCACCTCTTTCCATTCGATTCGCTTGCCGTGCTTCTTCGCCGCCGCGTCGAACACGAGCTGCGACGCGGGCCAGATGTCGACACCGGTGCCGTCACCCTCGATGAAGGGGATGATGGGCTCGTCGGGCACGTCGAGGGTGCCGTCGACGAGGGTGATCTTGTCGGCCATGTGCAGACTCCTGGAACGGGCGCGGGGCGCTCATCGTATCCGGCACCTCCCGAGGCCCGGCCCCGCCCGGGGCGTCAGCGGGCGGCGAGGACGGCGAGGAGCGTGAGCACATAGGCGGCGGCCAGTGCGAGCAGCAGCATCCGCACCGTCGCGCCGCTGAACGCGCGCCCGCTGGGATCGGCGACCTCGAGATAGAGCCCACATGACGGGCACCGTGGCGCGCCGCCGGTCGGCGAGCCGCACAGCGGGCAGACGGCCACGGGGCTACCGGGCCGCGCGCCGCTCGGCCGCTTCGACCGCGTTGCGGAAGAGCATCGCGACCGTCGTCGGGCCCACCCCGCCGACCCGGGGCGTGATCCATCCGGCGACGTCGCCGACCGACTCGTCGACATCGGGCAGGAGCCGCCGGCCCTCGTAGCGCACGCCGCCGCCGACGACGACCGCACCCGGTTGCACGTGCTCGGGTTGGAGGATCCCGGGCACTCCCGCGGCCGCGATGACGATCGGCGCACGGCGTGTGTACTCGGGCCAGTCGGCGACGCCGGTGTGCACGACCGTGACCGCGGCGTTCGCGGTCGGACGCTTCTGGCTCAGCAGCAGTGCGAGGGGGCGTCCGAGCGTGGTGCCCCGTCCGAGGATGACGACCTCGCGGCCGGCGATCGCGATCTCGTAGTACGCGAGCAGGGCCTCGATGCCGGCCGGTGTGCACGGCACCGGGCCGGGCATGCTCAAGGCGAGCCGGCCCATGTTGAGCGGATGCAGCCCGTCGACGTCCTTGTCGGGATCCATCTCGAGGAGCGCGGCCTCGTAGTCGATGCCGGGCGGCGTCGGGTGCTGCACGAGCATGGCGTCGACGGACGGGTCGTCGTTGAAGTCGTGGATGGCGGCCAACAGATCGGCCTGCGTGGCGTCGGCGGGCAGGTGATGGTGTGGCGAGTTGAAACCGAGCTCGGTCGCCTTCTCCTGCTTCATGCGGATGTAGCCCGCGCTGGCCGGGTCATCGCCCACGAGGATCGTGCCGAGCCCCGGACGGTGACCGTTCTCGACGAGCTTCGCGATGCGCGGCGCCAGATCCGCGAACACCGCCTCCGCCACGGGCCCGCCGGGCATCAGTTTCGCAGTCATCTCTGTGATGCCTCCTCAGTGGAGGAAGTGCCGTTCGCCGGTGAACACCATCGCTACTCCGAGCTCGTCCGCGCGCGCGATGTTCACCTCGTCGCGTATGGCGCCACCGGGCTGCACGATGACCGCGACACCGGCTGACGCGGCCGCCTCGATCCCGTCGGGGAACGGATAGAACGCGTCGCTCGCGCTCGCGCCACCCTTGGCCCGTCCGTCCGCCTTCTTCGCCGCGATCTCCCCCGCCTCGACCCGGTTCTGCTGCCCGGCGCCGATGCCGACGGCCTGGCCGCCCTTCACGAGCACGATCGAGTTCGACTTCACGTGCCCGCAGATGCGCCACGCCAGTTCGGCGTCGCGCCATTGTTCCTCGGTGGGTGCGACGCGTGTGACGACCTTCCACTGGTCGCGCGTGGCGGCGAAGTGGTGCGGCTCCTGCACGAGGAACCCGCCCGCGAGCTGGCGGTAGTCGCGGGTTTGTGGGCCGGGCGCGGGCGCCTCGAGCAGGCGCGTGTTCTTTCGCTTGGCCCTGAGCATGTCGAGCGTGCCGGGCTCGTACGACGGCGCGATGACCACGTCGGCCTGTGGGCCGGCGACCATCGCGGCCGCAGTGGCTTCGTCGAGCGGCCGGTTCAATGCGACGATGCCACCGAAGGCAGACCGCTCGTCGCACTCCAGCGCGCGCTGATACGCGGTCGCGGGGTCGCCGGCGACGGCGACGCCGCACGGGTTCGCGTGCTTGATGATGGCGCACGTCGGTTGGTCGCCGAGGTCGTGCACCAAGCGCCATGCGGCGTCGGTGTCGTAGTAGTTGAGGTATGACAGCGCGAGGCCGCTGTGCTGCACGACGTCGTCCCACCAGCTGCGCGTGCCGGCCGCTCGGTACCGCGCCGCCTGCTGGTGCGGGTTCTCGCCGTAGCGGAGGTGCTCGTCGGTGCGGTCGAGCGCCACGACGAGGTGCTGCGGCAGCAGCTCGTCATGTTGGAGCCACTCGAGGATCGCGGCGTCGAACGCAGCGGTCGTCGCGAATGCGTCGATCGCGAGCTCACGGCGCGTGTCGTCGCCGATGGTGCCGTCGTTCGCGTCGAGCTCCGTGACGAGTCCCTCGTACTGCTCGGCGGACGTGATCACCGTGACCCACGCGTGGTTCTTCGCCGCGGCTCGGATCATGGCGGGACCACCGATGTCGATGGTCTCGATGTCGGGTCGCTCGGTGAACGGATACAGGCTCGTGACGACGAGCTGGAACGGCGCGATGCCGTGGCGTTCGAGGTCTTCGCGATGCGTCGGCTTGCCGAGGTCGGCGAGGATGCCCCCGTGGACCTTCGGGTGCAGCGTGACGACGCGGTGGTCGAGCATCTCGGGCGCGCCGGTGACCTGCTCGACCGTCGTCACGGGCAGGCCAGCCTCTTGCAGCGCACGGGCCGTGCCGCCCGACGAGACGAGCTCGACACCATGGCGCACGAGCGCCCGCGCGAGGTCGACGACACCGGTCTTGTCGTAGACCGACAGCAATGCCCGTTCGATCTTGATCCGACTCACGCTTCTGCAGTTCCTTCCGCTTCCAGCTTGGGCCGATCGCGCTCGGCCCCATCGATCTTGGCCTCGTCGACCTTGGCTCCATCGAGCCGGGCGACGAGCTCGCGAAGCACTCGCGGGTACAGCTCGCGCTCGACCTCCTTGATGCGTTCGTGCAACGACTCCACGGTGTCGCCCGCGAGCACCGGGACGGCCTGCTGGGCCAGGATCGGTCCGTCGTCGACCTCGAGGCGGGCGAAGTGCACGGTGCAGCCGGTGACCTTCACTCCGGCCTCGAGCGCTTCACGCACGGCGTGCCAACCCTTGAAGGCCGGGAGCAGCGCGGGATGCGTGTTGACGATCCGGTCGGGAAACCGGTCGTGGATGGGCTTCTCGAGAATGGTGCCGAATCCCGCCATCGCCACGAGGTCGACACCGTGCTGCTCCAGCGTGTCGACGACTCCGTGCGTGTACTCGACCCGGTCGAAGTCAGGCCCGAAGCTCGCGCGCTCCGCGAGAACCGCGGGAATACCCGCGCGCTGCGCGCGGGCGATGGCTTCGCAGGGACGGTCGACCACGACCACGACGATGGGCAGCTGCGCGTCGATGAGCGCCTGCAGGTTGGTCCCCGTACCCGACGCCAGCACACCGATGCGCATGCTGCTCAAGGTACCTGTTGGTCCTGCCGAAGGGGTCGAAGGGTTCCGCGGGCGGAGGGTCCTTGCATTCATCGGGGTCTCATGTTCAGCTTCGCTGGCCGACCCCGGCACAACTGGAGGTCCCGGTCGTGGACAAGCTCAAGGAGCTCACGCTGGGCGAGAAGATCATCGTCGCGGCAGCCGTCGTGCTGTTCATCGACTCCTTCCTGCCCTGGTACAGCATCGACATCAGCATCTTCCACTACTCGCGCAACGGCTGGCAGGCGCCGAACTCGTTCCTGTCGGTGGTCGCGATCCTGCTCGGCATTGCCATGGCCGCGCAGGTGCTCGTCAGCCGGCTCGGCACCGTCGACATGCCGGACAGGATGGGCTCGCTCGGCTGGGGAATGGTGCACCTCATCGCGGGCGGTGTCGCGTTCCTGTTCGTCGTCATCAAGTGGCTGAACAACACCGACTTCACCGCGTACGGGCTGTACCTCGGGCTCATCTGCACGGCCGCGCTCGCGTTCGGCGGCTTCACGGTCGCCAAGGAGCGCGGCGAGTTTCCCGCGACGAGAGGCACCGGCGGCACGCCGGGCGGCCCGTCGATCTGACCGTTCCGTTCGCGCTTCTCGGCCCCGGCCCACCTGCGCCACGCGTGGGTGGGCCGCGTCGCGTCGAGATCCAGCACGCACCGCAGGGCGGGACGCCGAGCGCGTCTCGAATCGCCGGCCCCGCTCGCCGCACCGAGCTTCTCCAACCACGCGCAGCACCCCAGCTCACCGACCCCTTCGCGCCGAATCGACGGTCGATTCGGCGCGAAGGGGTCGGGATCAGTGTCACTGCGGGGCGGTAGATTCCGGTTGTGCCGTGCGGGCGGCCGCGCCGGTCGCGCACACCCTTCCCCGGATGTCGTCCACGCCTTGCGCGCCCGAAGCCGCGCGGCACAGGTCACGGGAGAATCGTGTGCGCCGGTTCAGAGCTCGTCCGTCACGACGGGAACAACTCCAACGCACGCGCGCCGCACTCATCGCGGAAGCGGGTGAGATCGACACCGCATTCCAGCGGATGGCGCTGCGCATGGCGTCGATTCGCACCGAGCTCGCACGCCTCCGCGAGGCGCTCTGGCCTGCGTCACCCGGCCGGGGATGGCGAGGATTCCGCCGCCCCCGTGTCGGAGGGCCCGAGCCGGTCGGCCGCCCCGCTCCACCTGCCCTGCCTCTGCACGGTCGCGCGCTCCGGCACGCGGCGATGGCGGTCCTCGCGCGCGCCCGGCGCCCGCTCAGCCTGCCCGAGATCCATCGCGCGCTCCACGTCGGGGGTTACGCCATCGCGGGTCGTACGCCGGTGAAGACGCTCGCGGACGCGCTCGGTTACGAGCACGATCGCGGCCGCGCCCGGCGCGTGCGGCGTGGCGTCTACGAGCTCGCGGAGCTCACCCCGGCGCGCCGGCGTCGAGTGCTACAGCGCGGCGACCACCTCGGCCATCAAGTCGCCCGCCTCGGTGGGGTTGAGCCCCACCCGCACGCCCGCAGCGCGTAGCGCTTCCATCTTGGCCTGGGCGGTGCCCTTGGAGCCCGAGATGATCGCGCCCGCGTGTCCCATCTTCTTGCCGGGTGGCGCGGTCACGCCCGCCACGTACGCGACGACCGGCTTGGTCATCTCGCCCGTGATGAACGCGGCCGCTTCTTCCTCCGCGGAACCGCCGATCTCGCCGAACATGATGACCGCGCGCGTCTCGGGATCGGCTTCGAACCGGCGCAGGCAGTCGATGAAGCTCGTTCCCGGCACCGGGTCGCCCCCGATGCCGACACACGTGGTGACGCCGATGCCCTTCTCGCCGAGCTCCTTGAGGGCCTGATACGTCAACGTGCCCGACCTGCTGACGATCCCCACGGGGCCGCCTTCCTTCGCCACCTCGGCCGGGATGAAGCCGATGTTGCACTTCCCCGGCGTGAGCAGACCCGGACAGTTCGGCCCGATGAGGTGCGTGCCGGGGAAATCCCGCCGCAGGCGGTTGAAGAACATCGCCTCGTCGTGCATCGGGATGCCCTCGGTGAGGCACACGATGAGCTCGATGCCGGCCTCGGCCGCCTCCATCACGGCGGCCGCCGCGCCCGGGGCGGGCACGATGACCATCGAGGCGTTCGCGCCCGTGTCCGCGACGGCCTCCTTCACCGTGGCGTGAACCGGAATTCCCTCGACGTCGGTGCCGGCCTTCTTCGGGTTCACCCCCGCGACGACCTGCGTGCCGTATGCCCGGTTGCGCAGCCCGTAGAAGCGGCCCTGGCTCCCGGTGAGCCCCTGGACGACAACCTTGGTGTTCTCGTCGACGAAGATGCTCACCGTGCCTCCCCGGCTCCCGCGAGCTCCACCGCGGTGCGAGCCGCCTCCAACATCGTCGGCTTCGACACGAGCCGGTCCGACTCGTGGTCCTTCAGGATCGCCCGTCCCTCTTCGGCGTTGGTGCCGTCGAGACGGATGACGATCGGCGCGCGCAACTCCACCCGTTCGAGCGCCTGCACGATCCCCTTCGCGACCTCCTCACCGCGCGTGATGCCGCCGAAGATGTTGATGAAGATCGACTGCACGTTGTCGTCGGAGTTGATGACCTCGAGCGCGCCCGCCATGACATCCGCGTTCGCGCCGCCACCGATGTCGAGGAAGTTCGCCGGCGACCCACCGACCTGGTTCACCACGTCGCAGGTGCTCATCGCGAGGCCGGCACCGTTGGCGATGATTCCGACGGTGCCGTCGAGACCGACGTACTGGAGCCCACGTTCCTTCGCCAGCTGCTCGCGACGGTCGAGCGATTCCTGGCCGCCGAACTCGCTCCATTCAGGATGCCTGTATGCCGCGTTGTCGTCGAGGCTCACCTTCGCGTCCAGCGCGTGCACGTTGCCTTCCGGTGTGAGGATCAACGGGTTGATCTCGACGAGATCCGCGTCGCCTTCGGTATACGCCCGGTACAGCGAGAGCAGGATCGCAACGGCACCGTCGGTCGCACGCGGATCGAGCCGAGCCCGCGTCACCCATTCACGGCACGCGTCCTCGGGCAGGCCGTCGACCGGGTCGATGTGGATGCGGGCGATCGCGTCGGGCTCCTCCGCGGCGACCTGCTCGATGTCGACGCCGCCACGCGCGGACAGCATCCCGAGGTGCTGCTTGGCGGCGCGATCGAGCGTGAAGGACGCGTAGTACTCCTGCTCGATGTCGCTCGCCTTCTCGATCCACAGCACGCGGACCACGTGGCCCTTGATGTCCATGCCGAGGATGTTCGACGCATGAGTTCGCGCTTCCTCGGTGTTGTTGGCGAGCTTGACGCCGCCGGCCTTGCCGCGGCCGCCCACCTGGACCTGCGCCTTCACCACCACGGGGTAGCCCAACCGGTCGGCGGCCTCGACCGCGGCGTCGACGCTCGACACGGCCGCGCCGGGCGAGACCGGGATGCCGAAGCGCGCGAACAGTTGCTTGCCTTGATACTCGAAGAGATCCACTCCGCTCCTCGGGACGGGTTCGTGTGCGAGTCGCTATGCAGCCCGCGCGTCGAGCGTCTGCTCGAGCCAGTCGCTGATCCGCTGCAGCGGTGTGCCGGGGGTGAACAGTGCCGCCACGCCGGCCGCCTCGAGCTTCGCGACGTCGGCCTCGGGGATAATGCCGCCACCGAAGACGAGCACGTCGCCGAGACCACGCTCGCGCAACAGCTCGAGCACCTTCGGGAACAGCGTCATGTGGGCACCCGAGAGCAGCGAGAGCCCGACCGCGTCCGCGTCTTCTTGGAGCACGGTCTCGGCGATCTGCTCGGGAGTCTGGTGGAGGCCCGTGTAGATGACCTCGAATCCCGCGTCGCGCAGCGCGCGTGCGATCACCTTCGCACCCCGGTCGTGCCCGTCGAGCCCGGGCTTTGCGATGACGACGCGATAGCGCCGCTGCATCGAAACCTCCGACGTGGCGTCTCGTAGGCTTCCGGCCAAGGAGGACACGATACTCACGGCGCGCCGAGCAGGTCATTTTGGGGCGAGCAGGTCACCTGGGGAGGAAGACCGCTGCACTGGCTCGATGACATCGAGCAGTTCGTGGACGATTTCCGCGCCTGGGACGCCGCGCTCGGAGGCGTTACCGGCCGCAACCCTCTCGAGTGGGACGGGTACGACGACGTGTTGGCCACGGCCCGGGGCCGGAGTGGAGCCGACGAGTCGGTCGTCACCGGTACGGGGATGGTGCGCATCGTCCCCGGCGGGCCGGGCATCCCCGTCGCCGTCATCTCGTCGGTGTTCGACTTCGTCGGCGGGTCGATGGGCCTCGCGTCCGGCGAACGTGTCGTCCGGGCGTTCGACCGTGCGCGGCACGAGCGCCTGCCCGTGCTCGTCATCGCCCGAACGGGCGGTGCCCGCATGCAGGAGGGCATGCTCTCCCTCGTGCAAATGGCCCGGACGGCCGACGCCGCCCGGCGCCACGCCGCCGCGGGTCTGCTGCAGCTCGCGTACCTCCGCTCGCCGACCACCGGCGGCGTCTACGCGTCGTTCGCGTCGCTCGCCGACGTGCTGTGGGCCGAGCCGGAGGCGTTCGTCGCCTTCGCGGGCCCACGCGTCGTGGAGGTCGTCACCGGGGAGGCGCCACCCGATCACTCGCACCGGGCCGAGGGCGCGCTCGCGGCGGGCCTCGTGGATGCCGTGCTCACTGCCGACACCGCGCGCGAGGCGCTCGCACTGCTGCTGGCGGCAACCCGCGCTCCGGCCCGGCGGGCGATGCCCGAAGCGCCCGCTCCCGTGGCGCTCGCGCCCGACGATCGCGGGCGCGACGCGTGGGCACTCGTCGAGGGCGTCCGCGCTCCGATGCGCTCGTCCGGTCGCGAATGGCTGGCCCGGGTCGTGCCGTCGCGCGTGGAACTGCGCGGTGACCGCGCCGGCGGCACCGACGATGTCGTGGTGGCCGGCATCGGCACGACCGCCGCGGGAACCCCGACCGCGTTCCTCGCGCTCGACCGTCACGCAGGCGACGGACGGCCCCGGCCGCCCGGCTATCGCACCGCCCGGCGCGTGCTCGCGCTCGCGGCCCGGCTCGATCTTCCCGTCGTGACGTTCGTCGACACCCCCGGCGCCGACCCGGCCGAGGGCTCCGACCACGGCGGCCTCGCCGGTGAGATCGCGCGCACGCTCGCCGCGATCACCGCGCACCCGGCACCAACCGTGAGCGTCGTCGTGGGCGAGGGCGGCAGCGGCGGCGCACTCGCATTCGCCGCGACCGACCGCCTGTATCTGTTCGATGACGCCGTGTTCTCCGTGCTCGCACCCGAAGGCGCGGCGGCGATCCTCGAGCGCGACCCGGCCCGTGCGCCGGACCTCGCCTCCCGGCTACGGCTCACCGCATGGGACATGGTCGACCTCGGAATTGCCGACGGCATCGTCGCCGGCGACGAGAGCGGCGACGCCGTACGCGCGATCGTGGAGCACGCGCTCGCGACGGCGAACCCCGGCGACGGACGCGCCCGATTCGACGAGGCCACCCGCACCTGGCTCCGGAGCACCTGATGACCGCGCCACCCACGAGATCCACCCGGCGAAGCGACCTGACGCCGCTCATCGCCGCCGCGGTGATCTTCGCCACCCTCGGCGTCGTCGTCGCGCTGCTCATCCTGTACGCGACCGGTGGCGGCAGCCAGCCCACCAAGCCGGCGCCGTTCCCTGCCGGGCTCGAGCGCTCCATCCGAAGTGACGTCAAGAGTGGCGGGCCGGTGTTCTATCCCGACCCGTTCCGGGGGTACCGCAGCATCCTCTTCGCCGTGGAGCAGGACCGCCTCGTCGCCTTGGCGACACATACGTGGGGCAACAACAAGTGCACGGTGCACTGGAGGGGCTCGATCAACCGGTTCCAGGACTGCCACGGCAACCGGCTCACGAGCGAGCAGCTTCCGCGCTATCCGTACGTCGTCCCGAGCAGCGGCCCGACGAACGGCGCGGTGCTCGTCGACGTGCGCACGTTGCTACCGCCGCCGGCTCCGTAAGGGTCTCAACGCTCCTCGAGCGAGAGCGAGTCGACGTCCGGCCGCTGCGCAAGCTCGGTCAGCAGCTGGTCGAGGTCGACGCGGATGCCCGTCTTCACGCCGGCGGTGACGTCGCACTGGTCGCTCTCGGTGTCGCGCTCGATCTGGAGGCTTCGAAGCTCGACGTTGGGAAGCCCCCGAAGCGCCTCCACGAACGGCCCCGGCTCGACGCCGGGCCGCAAGCGGAACGACGCGACCTCTGAACGCCGCCCGAGATGATCGCGCACCCAACGGCGCACACTGCGAAAGAGCACGAGCGACACGAGCGTTGCCACGGTGACCGCCACCGCGGCCCAGTAGTAACCGACCCCGATCGCGAGACCGATCGCGGCCGTGACCCACATCGATGCCGCGGTCGTGAGACCACGCACCGAACTGCCCTGCTTGAGGATCGCGCCGCCGCCGAGGAAACCGACCCCGACGACCACCTGTGACGCGACCCGACTGATGTCGATCTGCACGTTCGTGTTGTTGCGTCCGGTCGTGAACGGCGCGAACGCGTGAATGGAGATCAGCCCGAACAGCGCCGCGCCGAGACAGAGCACGACATGGGTGCGGAAGCCCGCAGGCTGCGCGTCGATCTCGCGCTCGATGCCGATCGCGCCCCCGAGCACGACGGCGAGCACGACCCGCAGCACCATCTCCGGTTGGTCCAGGTGGAGCATCGCCGCTCCCGGGCTCCAGCCTCGGAGGCGCCGGAGCTACGCAGACAGCTTGCGCAGCGGCGCCCAGGCGAGGAGGAGCCGCTTCTCGCCCGCGTCGCGGAACTGCACGACGGCCTCAGTCTTGTCGCCTTCGCCGACGAGGTCGAGGATCACGCCCTCGCCGAACTTCTCGTGGGCGACGTCGTCGCCGACGCGAAGCCCAAGGTGCTCTGCCCCGCGGGCACCGGTGGCGACACCTGCACCGCGCACGGCACCGGCCGAACCTGTGCGCACGGCCGCGGAGACGACCGCGTCGCGGTGCGTGCCGAACCCTCGGCGGCGGCGCTCCTCACCCTGCACCCGCACGAGGTTCTCGGGTATCTCGGAGAGAAAGCGACTCGGCGGGTAGTAGTCGGTGGCACCGAACAGGCTGCGACTCCACGCGTGGCAGAGGTAGAGGCGCTCGCGGGCCCGCGTGATCCCGACGTAACAGAGGCGGCGCTCCTCCTCGAGCTCGTCGGGGTCGCCGAGGCTGCGCGCGTGCGGGAACACACCGTCTTCCAGGCCGCTGAGGAACACCACCGGGAACTCGAGGCCCTTGGCCGAGTGCAACGTCATGAGCGTCACCGTGGAACGATCGCGGCCGTCGTCTGCGGTGTCGTCGTCGGCGTCGAGGTCCGTGACGAGCGAGATCGCCTCGAGGAAGGCCTGGACCCGAGCCAGCCCGGTGGGGATCTGCACCGGCGACTCGTCGCGCTCCGCAGTGCCGACGCCCGCGATCGCACCCAGCGCCCCGAGGGCGTCGAGGTGCCCGGAGTCGAGCTGCTCGTCGAACTCCGAGGCCACGCCGACGAGCTCCTGCAGGTTCTCGAGCCGGCCCTGGGCCTCGATGCTGCGTTCGGACTCCAGCTCCGCCAGGTAGCCGGTGCGGGCCAGCGTGGCCTCGAGCACCGACGCCACACCGCCCGCCGCGACTCCCTCGAGCTGCGTCATCACGTCGAGCAACTCGCGGATGCCGCCGAGCGCCTTTCCGGTGACGCCCGCGGCCGCGCCCTCGCGCAAGGCTTCGCGGAATGCGAGCCCCGACGACTTGGCGTATGTGTCGACGCGCGACACGGACGTGTCGCCGACGCCGCGCTTGGGCGTGTTGACGATGCGCTTCCAGCTCACTTCGTCGTCGGGGTTCACCAACGCGCGCAGGTACGCAAGCGCGTCCTTCACCTCACGACGGTCGTAGAACTTCGTACCGCCGATGACCCGGTACGGCACGCCCGACCGCACGAGCGACTCCTCGATGACGCGGCTCTGCGCGTTCGTGCGGTAGAAGACGGCGACGTCTTCGAACCGGTGGCCCTCTGAATCGGCGAGCCGGCCGATCTCGTGTGTGATGAACGCAGCTTCGTCGTGCTCGTCTTCTGCGTGGTAGCGGGTGATGAGCTCGCCGTCGACCTGTTCGGTCCACAGTTGCTTGGGTTTGCGTGCCGCGTTGTTCGCGATGACCGCGTTGGCTGCGTCGAGGATGCGCTGCGTGGAGCGGTAGTTCTGTTCGAGCACGATGACCGACGCCTCGGGAAAGGCTTCCTCGAAGCGCAACAGATTCCGGTAGTCGGCGCCGCGGAACTTGTAGATCGCCTGGTCGGCGTCGCCGACGACCATGACGTTGCGGTGCTCCTGCGCCAGCAGGCGCACGAGCTCCCACTGCGCGGCGTTGGTGTCCTGGAACTCGTCCACGAGGACGTGCCGGAACCGCGAACGCCAGCGTGCCAGCGCATCGGGGTGCTCGCGGAAGAGGCGCACCACCAGCGTGAGCAGGTCGTCGAAGTCGACCGCAGACGCGTCGGCGAGGCGTCGCTGGTACTCGACGTACACGTCGGCGAGCCGGCGCTCGGGCGGCGACACCGCGCGGTCGAGCGCCTCGGCCGGGCCGACCAGCTCGTTCTTGAGGGCCGAGATGCGGCCCTGCAGCTGTCGCGCCGGGAACCGCTTGGGGTCCAGGCTCAGGTCGCGGCGCACGTAGTCGACGAGACGCACGGCGTCGGACTGGTCGTAGATCGAAAACGACGAGCGGTACCCGAGCAGGTCGGCGTCGCGGCGCAGGATGCGGGCGCAGGCCGAGTGGAAGGTCGACACCCACATGCGCTGCGCGACCGGCCCGACGAGGGCCCCCACGCGCTCTTTCATCTCGCCCGCGGCCTTGTTGGTGAACGTGATCGCGAGGAGCCCGAACGGCGACGCACGCCGGCTGGCCACGAGATACGCGATGCGGTGCGTGAGCACCCGTGTCTTGCCCGAACCTGCGCCGGCCACGACGAGGATCGGCCCGTCGCCGGCGACCACCGCTTCGCGCTGCACCGGGTTGAGGCCCTCGAGCAACTCTCCCGGGTCACGGCGCGGACGCCCGCCGTCATCGGTGCGGACGTCGGTGCCCCCGTCGCCTCGGGAATCGTCGTCACGGGAATCGTCGTCGCGGGGATCGGCGTCGCGGCGCTCGGCGTCGCGGGGATCGGCGGTCGTGCGCAGCGGACTCGTCATGACCGCCTCATCGTACCGGCGTGCGGGTGTGACCCGTACGTATGTTCGGTGCGCTTATTCGGCCGCCGGGTCGAGGCGGAGCTCGGCCGTGTGGAGCTCCGTGGTGTCGTTGAACCCGGGAGGAGGCCCCGCCTCGCGCCACGAGCGCAGGAGCCGGGTGCGGTCCTCGTTCAACGCGACCGAGAACGAGCCGGTCCCCTCGTCGACGTCGAGCGCGAAGTAGGGCTGCCAGTCGGCTTCGAGCGTCGGCGAGTTCGGGTCCGCGTCCTTGGGGAGGCGCCGGAACCGCATCCGCTCCGTGTCGAAGAGCCAGATGCTGTGCGAGGAGTCGATGCGCTGGATGGCGCCCATAAAGAACTCCGGGGGGCCGGGCCGGACTCCGGCGAGACCGACAGCGTACCCCGGGTCGGGGTGGATCGCTTCAGGGTGGGAGACCCTTCTCATGGAAGCATCAGGATGCCCCGGGAAGGGGCGCCCCAATCAGGTTTCTACCAGCAGCGTGACGGGGCCGTCGTTGACGAGCTCCACGGCCATATCGGCCCCGAAGACCCCCGTGGCCACCGTGGCCCCGAGCGCCCGTAGGGCGTCGGAAAACGCTCTGACCAGCGGTTCTGCCGCCGCCGGCGCCGCCGCCGCGGCCCAGGAGGGCCGCCGGCCGCGCCTGGTGTCGCCGTAGAGCGTGAACTGGCTCACGACGAGCACCGCTCCACCGACCGCGGCGACAGAAGCGTTCATCTGGCCGTCATCGTCGGGGAAGATCCGGAGGTGCCAGACCTTGGAGGCGAGCCTGACCGCGGCGGCCTCGTCGTCGTCGTGGGTGACACCGACGAGCGCGCAGATGCCGGCGCCGATCTCGCCCACGATCTCGCCGTCGACGCGCACGCGCGCGCCCGTGACGCGTTGCACGAGCGCGCGCACGCAGCGAACTCGCCCGGCGAGATGATCAGGCCGCGCCGCTCTCCATGTCGGGCGAGTAGCTCCCCGAACGCGCCGCGCCGTTCAGCCGGGCCCGATGGAGGAACGCGCGCTGACCCGCGTCGACGTTCGCCTTGTCACCCTTCCACGCCTTGAGCGACGGGGCCTGGAGCGCGCGTCCGTACGAGAACGACAGTTGCCACGGCAGCGGACCACGCTTGTTCATCGCGTCGAGGTTCGCAGTCGCTTCCTCGTCGCTCTGGCCACCGGAAAGGAAAACGATTCCCGGAACGGCGGCGGGAACCGCGGTCTTGAAGCAGCGGATCGTCGCGTCCGCGACTTCGTCGGGCGACGCCTTCCCACGATCCTTGCCCGGCAGCACCATGTTCGGCTTGAGGAGCATGCCCTCGAACTCGACCCGTTGCGCGTAGAGCTCGTCGAATGTGGCGTGAAGGGAGTCGCACGTGACCTGGTAGCACCGCTCGATCGTGTGGTTGCCCTCCATCATCACTTCGGGCTCCACGATGGGGACGATGCCCTCCTCCTGGCAGAGCGCCGCATACCGGGCCAACGCGTGGGCGTTGACGTCGAGGCAGTACTGCGTGGGGATGCGGTCGCCGTCGATGTTGATCACCGCGCGCCACTTCGCGAACTTGGCGCCGAGGCCCCGGTATTCGACGAGGCGCTCGCGCAACCCGTCGAGGCCTTCGGTGACCATCTCGCCCGGCGACTTCGCGAGCGGTTTCGCGCCGGTGTCGACCTTGATGCCCGGAATGATGCCTTGGCGCTGCAGGATCTCGACGAGGGGCGTGCCGTCGGACGCCTTCTGGCGAATGGTCTCGTCGTAGAGAATGACCCCGCTGATGTAGTCGCCCGCACCCTCGGTGGTGAACAGCATCTCGCGGTAATCGCGGCGGTTCGTCTCCGTCGACTCGACACCGATCGAGTCGAAGCGCTTCTTGATCGTGCCGCTGCTCTCGTCGGCGGCGAGGATGCCCTTCCCCGGCGCAACGAGCGCCCTCGCAACCTCTTCCAGATCAGTGTTACTCCGCACGGTACTCATCGCTCCCCCTCGAGAATCGTCGAGCACGACATTCTTGCCCCTGACGAGCGTGTCACTCCCATTCGATGGTTCCGGGCGGCTTCGACGTGACGTCGTAGGCGACCCGGTTCACGCCCGGCACCTCGTTGATGATCCGCGACGCGATCCGCTCCAACACGTCGTAGGGCAGCCGGGCCCAGTCGGCCGTCATGGCGTCGTCAGACGTGACCGCCCGGATGACGATCGGGTACGCGTACGTTCGGTCGTCGCCCATCACGCCCACCGTGCGCACGACCGGCAGCACCGCGAAGCTCTGCCAGATCTTCCGGTACAGGCCGGCGCGCTTGATCTCCTCGACGACGATCTCGTCGGCGCGTTGCAGGATCTCGACCCGTTCGGGCGTGATCGTGCCGATGATCCGCACGCCGAGGCCGGGGCCCGGAAACGGCTGACGCCACACGATCTCCTCGGGCAACCCGAGCTCCTCGCCGACCGCACGCACCTCGTCCTTGAACAGGTGGCGCAGCGGCTCGACCAGCTCGAAGTCCATGTCGTCGGGAAGACCGCCGACGTTGTGGTGACTCTTGATCACCGCGTTGTCCGAGCCGCCCGACTCGACGATGTCGGGATACAGCGTTCCCTGCACGAGGAACCGCGCGTCGCCGAGGTCGCGCGCAACTTCTTCGAACACACGGATGAACGTCTCGCCGATGATCTTGCGCTTGCGCTCCGGGTCGATGACGTCGTTCAACGCGGCGAGAAACCGGTCGGCCGCCTTCACGTGCACGAGGTCGATGTTGAACTGCCGGCGGAATGTCTCCTCGACCTGTTCCGCTTCGCCCTTGCGCAGCAGGCCGGTGTCGACGAAGACGCACGTGAGCTGATCACCGACCGCCTTGTGCACGAGCGCGGCCGCGACCGCCGAGTCGACGCCGCCTGACAGGCCGCAGATGACACGCTCGCTGCCGACGCGGGCGCGGATCTCGTCGATGCTCTCCTCGATGATGGACACGTTCGTCCACGTCGGCCGGCAGCCGGCGACGTCGTGGAGAAACGCCTTCAAGATCTCCTGGCCCTGCGGCGTGTGCGCCACTTCGGGGTGGAACTGCACGCCGTAGAGCGCGCGGTCGCGATCCTCGAACGCCGCGACAGGAGCACCCGCCGAGGTCGCGATCGCGGTGAAACCGGACGGCGGCGTGACGATGCAGTCGGCATGGCTCATCCAGACTTCCTGTTCGACCGCGAGGTCTGCGAACAGCGGCGAGGGCGAGACGACGGAGAGCTCCGTGCGCCCGTACTCGCCGCCGCCCGTGCGCCGCACCTCGCCGCCGAGTTGCTGCGCGAGGAGTTGCGCGCCGTAACAGATACCGAGCACGGGCACGCCCGCGCTGTACAGGGATGGGTCGATCGACGGCGCGCCGTCGACGTGCACCGATGCCGGGCCGCCCGACAGGATGATCGCCTTGGGCCGTCGGGCGAGCATCTCGGCGACGGGAGTCGTGCGCGACACGATCTCGGAGTACACGTGCGCCTCGCGCACGCGACGCGCGATCAGCTGCGCGTACTGCGCCCCGAAATCGACCACCAACACGACTTCATTGGTCGCGCTCGCTGCCGGCCGGGATACCCCGCCCGCGGAAGCTCGCCGCTCCGGCCCACCATGCGTGGCTCCCATCGGAGGTGCCCCTTTCAAGGCCGGCTGACAGCTGATCGAGCCGCTCCTAGCGGCCCATGCCGATGCCCTGTGCGCGCTGCAGCGCCTTCCCCTCGGTCTGCAGCGCCGGGGCGACCATGACCTCGGCCTTCTGGAATTCCTTGAGTGTCTCGTAGCCCGTGGTGGCCATCGAGGTGCGCAGCGCGCCGAAGAGGTTCATCGTGCCGTCGTTCTCGTGGGCGGGCCCGACGAGAATCTCGGCGAGCGTCCCCTTCTGGCCCGCGTTCACGCGGGCGCCACGCGGAAGCGTGGGGTGGAACGTCGCCATGCCCCAGTGGTAGCCCCGGCCGGGCGCCTCGAACGCGCTCGCGAGCGGCGAGCCGACCATGACCGCGTCGGCGCCGCAGGCGATGGCCTTCGCGACGTCGCCACCGGTGCGCATTCCGCCGTCGGCGATCACGTGGACGTAGACACCCGTCTCGTCGAGATGCCGGATGCGGGCGCCGGCCGCGTCCGCGATGGCCGTGGCCTGTGGCACGCCGATCCCGAGCACCCCCCGGCTCGTGCACGCGTGGCCCGGGCCGACACCGACGAGGATGCCGACCGCACCGGTGCGCATCAGGTGCAGCGCAGTGGAGTACGAGGCGCACCCGCCGACGATCACCGGCAGGTCGAACTCACGGATGAAGCGCTTCAGGTTGAGCGGCTGGCGCGACGGGTCCTTGGACACGTGCTCTGCCGACACGACGGTGCCCTGGATGACGAGAATGTCGAGCTCCGACTCGAGGACGTGCTTGGCGTACTGCTCGACTCGCTGCGGCGTGAGCGACGCGCACGTGACGACGCCCGCGTCCTTGATCTCACGGATGCGCCGGCCGATCAGTTCCTCCTTGATGGGCTCGGCGTAGAGATCCTGCATCCGGCGGGTCGCCTTGTCGGGCGGTAGCGCGGCGATCTCCTCGAAGACGGAGTCGGTGTCGTCGTAGCGCGTCCACAGGCCTTCGAGGTTCAGGCAGGCGAGGCCGCCGAGCCGGCCGATCTCGATCGCCGTGCGGGGTGACACCACGCCGTCCATCGCAGAGGCGATGAGCGGCAGATCGAAATGGAAGGCGTCGAGCTCCCAGGAGATGTCGACATCCTCCGGGTCGCGGGTGCGACGGCTCGGCACGATGGCCAGATCGTCGAACCCGTACGCCCGCCGTCCGGACTTGCCGATCCCGATCTCGACTTCCACGTGGCTACTCCCGGCGCCGCCCACTCGGAATCTTCGAGGATACCCCCCCGGGGCGCGGGACCCGGTGGTGACGCCCGCCTCATCGGATCGCGAGCCGCGGCTCCGTCAGATGTCTGAGAAAGGCGGTGAGGATCCGGGCGGTCGCGCCCCACACCGTCTCGCCGGGAAGCAGGTAGAAGTGAACGGCCCGATCGACCTGTGGGACCACACCTTCGGGCACGGTGAGATCCCACCGCTCCTCCCGGTACACGTCGGGTTCGAGCAGCTCCGACAACCCGACGTCGAACACCGAGACGACCTCGAACGGATGAGGCGCCAGCTCGGGGCGCCCGTCGAGCAGCCCGACGAATGGTGCGATGGTGAACCGGGTCGCGAAGGTCGGGAACGAGTCGAGCTCACCCACCACCTCGACGTCCGCCGGTTCGAGTCCGATCTCCTCGTGTGCCTCGCGCAGCGCCGCGTGCCGCAGCGACTCGTCCACGTCGGGCTGATGCGTGCCGCCGGGAAAGGCGATCTCGCCTTGGTGCGACGGCATCGTTTCCGGTCGCTTCGTGAGGATGACGCGCGCCTCGCGCGCCTCCTCGAAGATCGGGAGCAGGACCGCAGCGGCGCGGCTTCCCGGCGCCACCTCGTCGGGACGCATCGGTGGTGGAAGCGCGGCGCATCGCTCGCGCACCTCGTCGAGTGTGAAGCGACGGAGCTCGGGATCGAGGTCGGCCCAAGGCGCGCGTCCACCGGGGCGCGCGCCACTGGGTCGCGGGATGCGTTGCTTGCCGCCGCGTGCAACCACGCGCCGAGCGTACCGGGGGCACCTCACGCGGCACGGCCCCGGGACGAATCCCGGGGCCGTGCGGCGGTGCTGTGTGCAGCAGGTTGCGGATCAGGTGCACTTCCCGGGGTTACCCGAGATCGCGGTCACCGAGCCATCGGTTGCGCTGGCCGAGTACCACTGCGACGACGTGCGCAGGAACTTGGCGGCGACGAGGCCGGGCACGTCCGTGTACTTGTTGTTCTGCGCGTAGTACGCCTCTTCAGCGGTCTGGACCGACTGCTTGTCGCTGACGCACGCGCTGCTCTGGCTGTTGTTGTTGATGCCCCCGACCGCGAACACGACCACCGCGGCGAGGATGCCGAGGATCGCGATCACGACGAGGAGCTCGGTCAGGGTGAAGCCCTTTTCGGACTTCCGGTCTTCCCAAACCCGGTTCATCATCGTTGATTCGTTTCCTTTGTCTTCGCGGGTGCGCCCTGTTCGGCACCCATCTCTGCCTGTCACGGAAGGCCCACCCACGGGCGCCCCTCTGTCAACTTCGGCAGGAACGCGACCGCCTTGAGGGGCAAATTGCGATGCTGACCAGGTCATCTGCTGACGGCCCAGTTGCTGACCACTGCTTGTGATCCAACGGCCGGCGTATCGGTGTAATTCACCACTGCGCGTACTCGGCGCACGCCGTCGACCTGGCCGATGAACACCACGCTGCGCACAGAAGGTGGGACCGAGATGTTGGTCGAGATCGTGGAGATGCTCGGCGGGTCGTACAGCGCGATGGCGCGGACGATGATGCCGCGTGTCGCCTGCACCTTCGTCGCGAACGTCAACTCGAGATCGAGGCGCGCGAGCGGCGCGTACACCGTGCCGTTCAGATAGAACCCGCCGCCGAAGATCGACGTGAGCGCGACGAACGAGCACGCGCCGTTGCCGCCGAGGATGCCGCCGGGAAGGAGGATGCAGCCCGACTGCGCGCGCAGCGCCGGCGCGGTGTAGTTGACGACGACCTCGAGCCCATCGAGATCCAACGCCGAGGCGGGCGAACCGCTGCTGTTGAGCTTTCCCGCGTAGACGACGTTGAGCGTCGAGAGCTGCGTGGCGGTCGTGATGCACGACACGTTGTAGAGCGGGTCGGTGCCGAGCGTGGTGCGCGCGGTGATCGGGATCGAGCAGCTCGCGCCGTTGCCGTTCACGGTCGCCGTGAGCGTGTTGACGCTCGTCGGCGAGGACTCACGGTGCGCGACGCGCAGCTGCACCGAGGTGATGACCGACCCGGCGGGGATCGCGTTGGTCCCGTAGCCGTTGAACGTCATCGATGCCGTCTTCCCGGCCCCGCTGAGGTTCGCGGTCGTCACGACGTTGTCGATCGCGTTCAACGCATTCGAGGGACTGAGTGGGCTGGCCCAGCCGGCGGTCGGCGTGAACGCCGTCGGCTTGTAGGTCGTCGTCGTCGGAGTTGCATTCCCGGTCTTCTGGCCGTAAAGCACGAGCTCGCGCCCGTTGGCGTCGGGCGACGCGCACAGCTCCGTGCTGCCCGCGGCAAAGAGCCACTGGCTGTCGCCGCCCCAGACGAACTGCACGCCGGTGTTCGGCGCGGGATCGGTGTCGACCTTGCACGCGCCGGGCGAGGGGATGACGGGCCGCGTGGCGCTGGTCGTGCTCCAGCCCTTGGGCGTGCCGCCCACGATGTTGATCGACGGGTCGGAGATGAACCAGAGGTTGCCCGTGCCGTAGTTCGCGAGGTCGAAGTCGAAGTAGTACGCGCCGGGTTGGAACCACAGCACCGCGTTCTGGCAGTGGCCGTCGGTGAGGGCGGTGAGCGAGGCCTCGTCGTCGTAGTAGCCGGGCGTGAACGTGACGATCTTGTTCGCGGCCGTCGGGCACGCGGGCACGTTCTGGCGGGCCGGAACGACGCTGAGCGGCGACGGGTAGTTCGGGTCGTTGCCCTCCGGGTGGCCGGTCGGCCCGGCGTTGCACGTGACCGGGTTCCCGGTCACCGTTCCGCTGCAGGCACCACGCGCGGTGACCGGGTAGGTCCCGGTGTCGAGTGATCCGTTTCCGGCCCACTGGTTCGCGCTGATGCTCGAGTTCGAGAAGACCGGGCCGCCGATGTGCACCGTGCCCTGCTGGAAGAAGCTGCCCACGCTGATGCCGGGCTCCGACGAACCGGTGCCCGTGGTGAGGAGGGCCTGGCTCGGGAAGCTGGCGACGGAGCCGCCGCCGGACACGGCCTGGCCCGCGCACGTCGCGTTGATCGTGTGGCCGGCCGCGGCGGGGAAGCTGAGCGTCGGACAGCTCCCACCGTTCGTCCCCAGACTCGAGTTGCCCCGCACGAAGTCGATCGCAGTGTCGACGGCGCCTTGCGCGGCATAGACCGCGGCCCGCTGGTCGCGCACCGACTTGACGGTCTGAAAGCTGACCGCACCGAACTGCGCGAGTACTCCCGCACCGACGCCGAACAGCGTGATGAACGCGAGCGCGAGCACGAGCGAGGTGCCCCGCTCGTCGCGCGAGGGGCTCGGCACGCGGAGCAGCCGTCGCCGTCTCACGCCGACCTCCGCGTACCGGTGACGGTGTACTGCCAGCCGCTGGTGCCCTTGACGGTGAGCGTCGCCGACTTGAACGTCGCGTCACACGCAGCCGTCGGCGCGCACGCAATCGTCGGCGTTCCGCTCAGCCCCGACGCGAGCAGGTTCTTGCTCACCAGGCTGCCACCCTGGCAGAACATGCGCACCATGTCGGTCGTCCCCGCGGGAACGGCATACGTCACTTCGTTGGTGAGTGAGCGGTCGTCGGCCCAGTCGAAGCTCGCGACGACCGCCGGGCCCGTGCCACCGCACGGCGCCGGATCCGCGGGAACGATGTTCGTCGCGCTCGCGACGTCGAACGGGAAGTAGTTGGCGGTGAGCTGCGCGCCCCGCGCCTCCATCAGCCGCTCCTGCGAGTCGCTCGTCGTGCGCAGACCCACGATGATCGACCCGCACAACGGCACCATGATGACGCCGAGGATGCTCACCGCGACCAAGAGCTCCGCGAGGGTGAATCCGCGTTCGTCACGGGCGCGGCGCATCACGGGACCCGCTTGTAGATCGTCATGGTCTCGTTGACCCGGCCGTCGGCGGTCTTGGCCTGCAGATCGACTGCCTGTACGCCCTGATCGGTCGCCGGGCACGTCGTCGTGAAGTTCGCCGGATTGTTGCCGTCCCAGTAGCGCACCGCGGTCGGGCCGACGGTGTATCCCGTGGGCGTCGAGAAGCCCGCGATCGTGTACGCAGTCGTGGACGCGCAATTCACATACGAGACGCCCTGGATCTGTTCCGCATAGCTGCGCATGAGCGCCTCGGCCGAGCCCTCCTTCTTGCTGATGTCCGAGGTCTGCTCCGAGACCGCGAGCGCGCCGAGCACCGCCGCGAACAGGATCCCCATGATCCCGATCGTGACGAGGATCTCGGCGAGGGTCTCGCCCCGTTCGCCGGCGCGGACGCGGGCGCGCAGCCGTCGCATCAATGCACCTGTCCGGCGTGCGACGACTTGAAGATTCCGTACATCGCCGAGATCAGCGCGATCGCGACGAAGCCCACGACGAGGCCCATGAACACGATCACGGCGGGCTCGAACACCGTCGTCAGCTGCTTCACCTTGTGGCCGAGCTCACCTGCGTAGAACTCGCCCGCGGTCTCGAGCTGGTGGTCGAGCGAACCGGTGTCCTCGCCGACCTGCATCATCTGCGCCGCGGCCCGGGGGAAGAGGCCGCTCTCGCGGATCGGGCCCGCGATGCCGGCTCCCCGCAACATCTCTTCGCGCGCGTTCTCGAGCGCCCGCTCGAACACGATGTTGCGCGCGCTGTCGGCCGCGGCCCGCATCGCCTCGGGGAGAGGCACCCCGGCCCGGATCATCGCTCCGAACACCCGGCAGAAGCGTTCGATGGTCGCGAGACGAACCACCTCGCCGATCAACGGCAGCTTCAGGAAGATGCGGTCTCTGACGACCCGTCCGCTCGGCGAGCGGAAGAAGATCCATCCGCCCGCGAGCGCCACCACGACCAGCGTGATGCTGTACATCCACGTCGAGCTGACGAAGTGCGCCATCGCCAGGAGCATCCGGGTCGGAAGCGGAAGCTTGGCCCCGAACGACTTGAAGAAGTTGGCGAAGCGCGGCAGCACGAAGGTGACGAGGACGCCGACCACTCCGAACGACATCAGGAGGATGATCACCGGATACGTCAGCGCGGACTTGATCGTCCGGCGGGCTTCGAGGTCACGCTCCACGTACTGCGACAGCTGGTTGAGCACCTGGTCGAGACCACCGGTGAGCTCGGCCGCGCGGAGCATCGGCACGTAGTACGGCGGAAACGCGCTCGCGTGCAGCGCGACGGCGTCCGCGAAGCTGGCTCCGTTGCGCAGGGCGTCGGCCGCGTCGACGAGCACCTGGTGCATCAATCCCTTCGGATACTCCTCGAGCAACGCCTCGAGCGCGGTCAGCACCGGGATACCCGATCGCACGAACGCGCCGAGCTGGCGCGAGAACAACATGAGCTCCGGGCCCTTGATCCGCCGCGCGGTGAGCTCGAACTCGCCGATGCTCTTCTTCTCCTCCAGCTTCGTCAGCTGCAGGTCCTGTGCGAGCAACATGTTGCGGGCACGCGTGAGGCTCTCGGCCTCGATCACCCCCGCCGCGGACTCACCGGCCAGCGTCGTCGCGTCGTACTTGTACTTCGGCATCCCCGCCCTCCTAGATCAGGTACACGCCGCGGAGGATCTCGGCGATCGTGGTGACGTCGGCGTCGACGAGACGAAGCGCCTCTTCGCGCATCGGCCGCATCCCGTCGCGGATCGCTTGTTCGCGCACGGTCGCGTGCGTTGCGTTGGCGACGATGAGCTCCCGCATCTCCTCGGTGACCGCGAGGAGCTCGAAGACGCCGATTCGATCCTCGAACCCGGTATGCGAGCAGAAGTTGCACCCCGCGCCGTGGAAGAACGATTCCTTCACCCGACCGGTCGCCCGTTCGAAGAACGCGAGCTCGTCGGCGGTCGGCTGGTACGGCACCTTGCAGTGCCGGCACGTGCGGCGCACGAGCCGCTGTGCCACCACTCCCAGCAACGACGACGCGATCAGGAAGCCCTCGATGCCCATGTCGAGGAACCGGTGGACGGCCGCCGACGCGTCGGTGGAGTGGAGCGACGAGAGGACGAAGTGACCGGTCAGCGCGGCTTGCACCGCGATGCCCGAGGTCTCGACGTCACGCATTTCGCCGACGAGAATCACGTCGGGGTCCTGACGCAGGATCGCGCGCAAGCCGTTTGCGAACGTGACGCCGGCCTGTTCGTGGATCTGGATCTGGTTGATCGTCGGGAAGACGTATTCGACCGGGTCCTCGATGGTCATGAGGTTGCGCTCGGGCGAGTTCATCTCGTTGAGGGTGGCGTACAGGGTCGTCGTCTTTCCGCTGCCGGTCGGGCCCGCCACGACGACCATCCCGTACGGGTTGCGGGCGAGCTCGCGGAACCGCTCGTACGTGTCCGCGGGCATGCCGAGGTCGCTCAGGTGCTTCAACGACTGGCTCTTGTCGAGGAGCCGCAACACGCACTTCTCGCCGTGCACGGTCGAGGTCGTGGACACGCGGACGTCGAGCGGGCGGCCGTCGGCGACGGTCTCGATCTGGCCGTCCTGCGAGCGACGGCGCTCGACGATGTTCATGCCGGCCATGATCTTGATCCGGCTCACGAGCGCCGGGCCCATGGACGCGGGGAGGCGCGACACCTCGTGCAGCGCGCCGTCGATCCGGTACCGGACCCGGATTGCCTCGCCGAGCGGCTCGATGTGGATGTCGGACGCGCGATCGCGCACGGCCTGAAGGAGCAGAAGGTCGAACACCCTCACGACAGGCGCGCTGTCGTCGATCTGCCCCGGGAGCGCACTCTCGACCGGCGCGCGTTCGCTGATGCCGGCCTCGAAGTGACGGATCTGGTCCGCCACACCGGCCAGTGCGCGATAGCTCTGGTTGACCGTTCGCTCGATGTCGGACCGCGGCGCGATGACGAGCACGATCGGGCCTTCGACGGCTTGCTGCAGCACGTGCCGCGCGTCGCCCTCCTCCGAGTCGGCGACCGCGATGAGCAGACCGTCCTCGGTCCGGCGGATCGGCACCGCGTGCAGGCTGCGGGCGACGCTCTCCGACAGCGCCGCGAGGGCCTCGGGTTCGGGGACATCGTTGCGGAGGTCGACGAGGGGCAGGCCCTGCTGCTCGGCAAGGACACGTGCGAGGTCGCGCTCGTCGAGCAGCCCGAGCTTCACGAGCGCGGTGCCGAGGCGGCCGCCGGAGGCGGCTTGCTCGAGCAGGCCCTGCGCGAGCTGGCCGTCGTCGAGCAGGTTCCGCTCGAGCAGCAGCTCCCCGAGGCGCGGTCCGCCCGCCGCGCTCGACGGCGCCGCCGCGGCGTGCGGCGTGCGCGGCGCGTCGACGTCCGGCGCGTCCGGACCGGGACCTCTCCGTAGCTTCATCTTCGGCCTCACCTCGTTCGACGCCCGCCGGACGATCCGCACCGCTGCCGGTGCCTGATGTCCATCTCGTCGGCCGGTGAAGGGCCTGGCTGTAGGCTCTTTCTCGCCTCGACCGGGGCCCGCGTATGCCATAAACCGGGCGGATTCGGGCTACCGGCGTGCGGACGGCTTCAGAGCGGGGGGTGGGATGACCGGTTGGAACCTGGCCACCTGTTGGGAGGCGATCGCAGACGCCCGGCCCGACCATCCCGCCCTCGTCCACGGCTCCCGCCGGGTCACGTGGGGCGAGTTCGACGACCGGGCGTCACGGCTCGCGTCGGCCTTCCGGTCGCTCGGCCTCGGGGTCGACTCGAAGGTTGCGCTGTATCTCTCCAATCGCAACGAGTACCTCGAGGCGACCGCGGCCGCGTTCAAGTTGCGCGGCGCGCACGTCAACGTGAACTACCGCTATCTCGAGGACGAGCTCGCCTATCTCATCGACAACTCCGACGCGGAGGTGCTGCTCTTCCACGGGGCTCTGGCCGAGCACGTCGCTCGGGTGCGCGACCGGCTCCCCCGACTGCGCGGCGTCGTCCAGGTCGACGACGGAACCGAGCTCCTCGACGGCGCGCTCGCGTACGAAGAGCTGATCGCCGCGCACGACCCGATGGAGCGCGTCGACCGCACCGGCGACGAGCTGTACATCCTCTACACCGGCGGCACGACCGGGATGCCGAAGGGCGTCATGTGGCGCAACGAGGACCTCTACCGCGCGCTCATTTCCGCGATCGTGAGCCTCGTGCGCGAAGCCGCGCCCGACACGCCGGACGGCCATGCGACGTTGGCCGCCCGCGTCGCCGACTCGGGTCTCACGCCGACGCATCTGCCCGCCTCTCCGCTCATGCACGGCACCGGTTTCATGTCGTCGGTGCAGGCGCTGTTGCTCGGCGGCACGATCGTGACACTCGAGTCGCGGCACTTCGATCCCGACGAGCTCTGGCGCACGGTGGGTCGCGAGAAGGTGACGCAGATGGCGATCGTCGGTGACGCGTTCGCGAAGCCGATGGTGGGCGCGCTCGAAGACGCGGAGCGCCGCGGCGAGCCCTACGACCTGTCGTCGCTCAAGCTGGTGATCAGCTCGGGCGTGATGTGGAGCGCGCCGGTGAAGCAGGCCTTGATGCAACGGGGATCGTTCGTGTGTCTCGACTCACTCGGTTCGAGTGAGGGCGTCGGGTTCGCCGGCTCCATCAGCGCGCCCGGCCACGACGTGAACACCGCGAAGTTCACGATCGGCGAGCACACGAAGGTGCTCACCGAGGACGGCCGCGAGGTGCAGCCCGGCTCCGACGAGATCGGCCTGCTCTCGCTGACGGGACCGCTCCCGCTCGGCTACTACAAGGACCCCGAGAAGAGCGCCGCGACCTTCCGGACCATCGGAGGCGTGCGCTACTCGATCCCCGGCGACTGGGCCCGGGTCGGCGCGGACGGGACCATCGAGCTGCTCGGCCGGGGTTCGGTGTCGATCAACACGGGCGGCGAGAAGGTGTTCCCCGAAGAGGTCGAGGAGGCCCTCAAGCTGCACCCCGACGTGGCGGACGCCCTCGTCGTGGGGGTTCCCGACGACCGTTTCGGCGAAGTCGTCGCCGCGCTCGTCGCGCCGCGGTCCGGGGCGACCCTCGACGGGGGCGACGTGAAGGAGCTCGTGCGGGCGCACCTCGCGGGCTTCAAGCAGCCTCGCCACGTGCTCGTCGTCGACCGGCTGGTGCGCGGCCCCAACGGGAAGGCCGACTACGCCTGGGGCCGAGCTCGCGCACTCGAACGGCTCGCGAACGATGCGCCGGCTCGGGGCGCGAAAGGGGCGGCGCTCGACGGCGCCGCCCGTTCGCAAACTGTTTGAGGGGCTCGGGTTACTTCTTGCCCTTCTTGGCGCCGCCCGACGACTTCGCCAGCACGTCGCGGCTCGACAGGATCAGCAGGTCCTCGCCGTCGACCGTGATCTCGGTGCCGCCGTACTTCGAGTAGACCACGACGTCGCCGACGGCGATGTCGAGGGGGATGATCTCGCCGGAGTACTCGGAACGCTTGCCCGGGCCCACGGCGAGGACCTCTCCCTGCTGCGGCTTCTCCTTCGCGGTGTCGGGAATGACGAGCCCGCTGACCGTCGTCTCCTCGGCCTCGGCGGTCCGGACGACGATCCGGTCCTCCAGCGGCTGCAGGTTCATCGATGGGCCTCCTACGGCGTGAGTGCGTGTGTCGATCTGTCGGGTGAGCCGGCCCTGCTGCTCCGGATTCCCGCGGGATCCCGTGGGTGCTCGCCCGTTTAGCACTCGGAGGGGGCGAGTGCTAACGAGCAAGGTAGCAGCGGTGCCGGAGCCGGGCAAGGTCGCGACCGGCAGGGTCGCGACCGCTACCTACCCGGCAGGCGAAGGTTCGGATCGGCTCCGCCGCCGAGATCACCGGGCCCGTCCGAAAGGAGCCGGCGATACGCCGTCGCCGCGATCATCGCCGCATTGTCGGTGCACAGCGCCGGGCTCGGCAGCATGGCCTCGCGGCCGGTGTCCGTCGCCGCGTCGAGGATGCGCGTCCGGAGTCGGGTGTTGGCCCCGACGCCGCCGCCGATGATCATCGTCTTGGCGTGACACGCGTCCGCGGCCGCGACGAGCTTGCCGACCAGCACGTCGACCACGGCTTCCTGGAACGACGCCGCGACGTCGCGGACCTCGGCGTCCGGGTTGTGGCGCACATGGTTCACCACGGCGGTCTTCAACCCCGAGAAGGAGAAGTCGAAGGCCTCGTCGCGCATGGGACGGGGGAACGCGATCGCGGTCGGGTCGCCGGTCGCGGCCAGACGGTCGATCGCGGGACCCCCGGGATATCCGAGACCGAGGAAGCGCGCGACCTTGTCGAAGGCCTCGCCGGCCGCATCGTCGACGGTCTGGCCGAGGACGCGGTACTGATCGAGATCGTCCATCGCGACGACCATCGTGTGACCGCCCGACACGATCAGCACCGCCGCGGGCACCTGCAGGTCCGGCTGTTCGAGCCACGCCGCATGGAGGTGGCCTTCCAGATGGTTCACCCCGATGTACGGCACGTCTGCGACGAGCGCGATCGCCTTGGCCGCGCTCACGCCGACGAGGAGCGCGCCGGCGAGGCCGGGGCCGTGACACGCGGCGACCGCGTCGATGCCGTCGAGCTCCGTGCCGGCCTCCACGAGCGCCTCGGCCACAACCGGATTCAACAGCTCGACGTGGGCGCGGCTCGCGATCTCCGGGACGACGCCCCCGAAGCGAGCGTGCAGGTCGATCTGGCTCGACACCACCGACGACAGGACCTCACGGCCGTCGTCGACGACCGCGGCCGCGGTCTCGTCGCATGACGTCTCGATGCCCAAGATTCGGGTCATCCGGTCACCACCGTTTCGGGGACTCGACGACGGTCCGCCCCGGGACCTGCCGGTCGAGCGAGTCGAGGAGCTCGCCGTACTCGGCGTCGTCGACGCCGTGGGCCCACATCACCAGCGCGTCCTCGTTCGTCTCGGCGTAGTAATTCTTGCGCACGCCGACGGGACGGAAACCGAAGCGCCGGTACAGCTCCTGCGCACCCACGTTGGCCATGCGCACCTCCAGCGTGAGACTCGCCGCGCCGCGGCCGACGGCCTCACGGGCCGCCGCGAGCAGCAGCCGCGACCCGATCTTGTGCCGGTGCCAGCGAGGATCCACCGCGATCGTGGTGATGTGCCCGTCGTCGACGGTCATCATGAGGCCCACGTAGCCGACGACCTCGCGTCCGATGCGGGCGACGAAGTACGCCCGCGTCGAGCGCAACGCGAGCTCGCTCAGGAACAACGACATGCTCCACGGCCGCGGATACACCTCGCCCTCGATGCGCAGCACCGAGCGCAGATGACGACGCCGCATCGGGACGATGTGCACCTCGAGGCCGTGGTCGTCCGGCCTCGCCGCGGCATTCATCGCTCCCTCCGCTCACGCTCGAGGGGGCTGCGCCCGGCAGAGCTCCGCTCCGTCCGCACGGTATTCACCGCTCCCTCCGCACGGTGTTCACGAGACGCGCTCCTCGCCCGTCGAGCGTTCGCTCTCGATCTCCGCGTCGCTCTTGCGCAGATACATCGGCTGCACATCGGACGGCGAGCAGAACTCTTCACGCTCGTACCGCGCGCTCGCGAGCTCGAGCAACGCGGCCGCACGCGGCCAGGCAAACCCGGTCCCGGCGAGCTCGGCCCGGTCGAGCGACGCGAACTGCTCGCGCGAGCGGAGCGCCCCTTCACCGGCGATGAGCACCTCGTCGCCGCGCGCCTCGAGCTCACCGACCAGGTCGTCCGGGCTGCCGATCTCGTACCCCGAGACGCGCTGGACGCCACCCGGTACGGGAAGGTACAGCGCGTAGTACACCTCGTGCCGCCGGGCGTCGAGCACCGCGGCAACGAGCCGCTGCGTGTACCGCAACGGGTACGCCACGAGATCAAGGCTCGGCACGCACACGACGGGGATGCGCAGGCCCTGTGCCATCACCTTCGCCGTCGTCACTCCGACGCGCAGCCCGGTGAACAGTCCCGGGCCGACGCCGACTGCGATCGCGGCGAGTTGTCGCAGCTCGACGCCCGTCTCGTCGCACAGGTACCGGATCGCGGGCGCGAGCTGCTCGGCGTGCCGCGGCGTGGGCGTGCCCAGCGCGACCTCTCCCAGGAGGTCGCCGTCGCCGCCGATGGCAACGCTCACCCGCGACGTCGACGTGTCGATGCCGAGCAGCTGCACTTCACACCTCGCCGACGACGACGTCGACGCGGGCGTCGACGAGATCGGACAACGTGGACAGCCGCGCGGCCCAGGCCGAGCCGAAGGGTGTGAGCGTGATCACCCGCTCGTCGTCGGATGCCTTTTCCAGGGGCGCGACGCCGTCCGGCCGCTCGATACTCACGTCGAGACGCTGCGGACCCAGAGCAGTTGCGACACGATCGCCCCATTCCACGATCGTGACGCCTTCCGCGCCCGGTCCCTCGTCGAGCGCGAGATCGAGCACCTCCTGCATGTGGTCGAGGCGGTAGACGTCGACGTGCGCGACGGGAAGTCGCCCGTGGTATTCGCGTACGAGCGTGAACGTCGGGCTGACGACCGCTTCGTCGACGCCGAGGCCGTGCACCAGCCCCTGTGCGAGCACGGTCTTGCCCGCACCGAGGTCGCCCGCGAGCACGATCACGTCACCCGGGCGCGCGAGCTCGGCGATGGCGCGCCCGAGGGCACGGGTCTGGTCGGGAGACGTGCTCAGGAACCTCATGTCCCGTCCCTCGCCGCCGTCCCCGCGTCACGGGCGCGCACGAGCGCGCGCTTCACCACGACGAAATCGGCCCGGCTCTGGGCGAGCGTCGTACCGCCGCTGCGCAACACCGCCGACGGGTGCAGCGTCGGGATGAGCACAACGCCCTCTGCGAACGGGAACTCCTTCCCGCGCAGCCGCGTGATGCCCTCCTTGGTGTCGAGGAGCAACTTCGTCGCGAAATTTCCGAGCGTCACGACGACGCGGGGGCTGATGAACTGGAGTTGCGCCGCGAGCCAGGGCCGGCACGAGTCGATCTCGGCCGGCAACGGGTCGCGGTTGCCCGGGGGGCGACACTTCACGACGTTTGCGATGTAGACGTCGTCGCGGCTGAGACCGATCCCCTCGATGAGTTTGGTGAGGAGATTGCCCGCCCGGCCCACGAAGGGGATGCCCTGCAGATCCTCCTGCTCGCCCGGGCCCTCGCCGACGAACATGAGGTCGGCGCCGGTGTCACCGGCTCCGAAGACGACCTGCGTCCGACCGCCGGCGAGCGCGCAACGGGTGCACGCGAGCGCTTCACGCTCGAGATCGGCAATCGATGCGAACTGCGGGGCAGTCAGGTCGAGCGGCACGGCGCCTCGCGCTCCCGGGGGCGACGCTCGATGCTACCGGCCCCCGGAGGTCCGCTCGCCCGGGGAGATGCGGAGGCGTGCCGAGGACGGGTCAGCGTCCGGTGACGGCGGCCCGCACGGCCGCGGAGACGACGGCGGTGGCGGCGATGCGGATGCGGTCCACGTCCCCAACGACTGTGCCCGTCGCGAGAGCGAAGGCGGCGTCGCCGTCGAAGCGCGTGTGCGAGGGCGACAGCGTTCGGGCGAGACCATGGTGCGCGCTCTCGGCGAGCAGGAGGCACTCGGTCTTCGTGAGCGCGGCGTCGGTTGCCACGACGACCAACGTGGTGTGCTCGAGCGTCCCGAGGGCGGGCGACGGGAACAGTGGGGACCCCGGCGGCGCGGAGGACCCCGCGATGACGTGCCCGTCGTCACCGACGACGTCGCCCACGGCGTTCACCACCGCGAGCGCACCCACGATCGCGCCTTCCTCGCGGGCGCTCGCGGTGCCCATGCCACCGGCCACCGCGTATTCGGGACCGTGCCACTTCCCGATCGTGGCCCCGCGTCCCGCCCCGAGCCGACCGTTTCGCACCGGCTCGTCACGCTCGGCGGCCGCGGCGGCCTCGTACGCCTCCCGCGCGGTGGGGCGCTCGCCGCCCGACACGGTGAGGTCGAAGATCGCCGCGGCCGGCACGATCGGCACGGGGCCGCCGCCGGTCGGGAACCCCAGCTCGCGTTCGGCCAGGAACGTCATGACGCCGTCGGCGGCCGCGAGGCCGAACGCGGACCCTCCGGTGAGCACCACCGCGTCCACCCGCGCGACGAGCTTCGTCGGATCGAGCAGCGCGGTCTCCCGCGTCGCCGGCGCACCTCCGCGAACTTCGACCGATCCGACGGTTCCTTCGGGCGGCAGCACGACGGTGACCCCGGTCGCGGCGCCGGTCCAGCTCCCGACGCGCACACCGGGCACGTCGGTGATCGAGCCGCTCAGGCCCCACCTCCGACAGCCTCTTCGTTCTGCGACCCCGGGGCACCGGTGCGGACGTCTCTCGTGAAGTCGACGATCAGACGGTCGAGCTCGTCGGCGCGCTCCAACATGAGCATGTGCCCACCGCCGTCGATCATCTCGAGACGGGCGCCGGGGATCTCGGCCGCGATCCGGCGGGACTCGGCCGGTGGCGTCAGGAGATCGGCCGTGCCACAGATCACGAGGGTCGGGAGCCCGATACGTCCGATGTCGGGGACGAGGTCCAGGCCCAGCAACGCCCGCGTCGCGCCACGGGTCGTCTCGGGATCGCACGACTCGATCATGCGCCGCACGAGCTCGACATGGCTCGGCGCCGGGTCGCGCCCGAAGCCGATGCGCGCGAGCAGGAGGCCGAGATTGCGGCGCCCCATCAGACCGCCGACGTCGGGCAGGCGATCGCCGTGCCGCTCGAGCAGTCGGTGCAGTGCCCGAATCCCACTCAGCGGGGTGCGGCTCAGGGTCGACAGGAGGACAATGCCGCGCACGCGGTCGCGAACGACCTCGGGGTGGTAGGCGGCGAGAGCCTGTACCGCGACGCCACCCATCGAATGGCCGACGAGCACCGCGTCACGTACGTCGAGCTCCTCGAGCGCGGTGCGAAGGTCCGTCGCGAGGTTCTCGACGGAATGGCCGGATTCGCCGGCGCGGGAGTCGCCGTGGCCGCGACTGTCGATCGCGAGCACGGTGAAACCGAGCTCCGGCAACCGTTCGATCTGCTTCACCCACGTGCGCACCGACAGTGTGACGCCGTGACACAGCACGATCGTTGGTCCGCTACCACGCCGGATCACCGAAATGGTGCCGCCGTCATGACTGTCGAGGACGCGCACTTCGTCGGCCTGCGGAACGAACGCGTCGGACGCGTCGGTGTCGGGGCGGCGACGAACGCGTGCCGCCGCGGCCCGTTGCGCTCCGTACGCAAGTCCGGAAGCCGCGGCCGCGACACCCGCGCCGATACCTGCGACTCGGGCGATCCCGCGGGCTTTCGGCATCATCGGTAGCCGCGCGGGACGCGAGGCCCGATGCCGCACACGATCTCGTAGTTGATGGTGCCGAGCCGCCGCGCCCACTCGGATGCGTTGATCTCGGCGTCGCCCTGACGTCCGATCAACACCACCTCGTCGCCAACCTCGACGGGCTCGTCGCCCATGTCGACGAGCAACTGATCCATCGTGATCGTGCCCGCCATCGGACGGCGCCGACCGTGCACGAGCACTTCGCCGCCGCGGTGCCCCAGCTCGCGCGGGACACCGTCGGCGTAGCCCACGGGCACGGTCGCGACGTAGCCCGCACGCGGCATCTCGTAGCGCAACCCGTACGAGAGGCGTTCGCCGCGCTCGAGCCACTTCGCATGTGACACGCGCGCCTTGAACGACATGACACTCTGGAGCGGCAAGTCGCCTTCGAAGCGCGGCCCGGGCGCGAGGCCGTAGATCGCGACACCGCATCGTACGAGGTCGCGACGTGCGACCGGGAAGCTCATCGTCGCGGCGGAGTTCGCCGCGTGCACGACGCCGGGGTCGATGCCCGCTTCCACCAACTCGTCGAGCACCGCGTCGAAGCGCGAGAGCTGTTCGACCGTATAGGGATCGTCGGGCTCGTCGGCCACCGCGAGGTGGGTGAGCACGCCGCCGAGACGCAGTTCGTCCCGTTCGCGGATCAGCTCGGCGAGCACCCGGGCTTGATCTTGCGCGCACCCGACCCGGTGCATCCCGGTGTCGACCTTGAGGTGCACGGCGAGCGGAAGCGGGCGTTGCGCCGACGCGCTGGCGGCTTTCGCGAGAGCCTCGATACCGGGCTCGGTGTACACGACGGGCGTCAGCTCGTACGCGACCACGGCCGCGGCTGCGTCGATCGGCGGCTCCGACAGCACCATGATCGGCGTGTCGATGGCCGCCTTCCGCAGCGCCACGCCCTCCTCCACCAGGGCCACGCCGAGCCAGGCCGCTCCCGCCTCGGTCGCGGCGCGCGCCACCGGCACCGCCCCGTGGCCGTAGCCGTCGGCCTTGACGACGGCCATGAGGGCCGCAGGGGCGGCGAGGTCACGGAGGAGGCGGACGTTGTGGCGCAGTGCGCCGAGATCGATCTCGACCCACGCCGGGCGGAAGCCGGGCACCGCTCCAGTTTCGCAGCTGCCGGTGCCCCGCCCGGGGAACGGGCTCACGGCCGGTGCACGAGTTCGGGCACGAGCTCGGGATCGAGGTCCGGATCCAGCTCCGGGACCCGGCGGAGACCCTCCAGCACGTCACCGGCGACGAGTGCGGTGTGGCCCGCAGCGTCGGCCGCCCGTCCGTGGACGAAGGCGGCCGCGGCGGCGGCATGGAAGGCGGGCGCGCCGCGCGCGACGAACCCGCCGACGATCCCGGACAGCACGTCGCCCGTACCGGCCGTGGCGAGCCACGGTCCTCCGGTGTCGTTGAGAGCGACGCGTCCGTCGGGGTCGGCGACCACGGTCGTCGAGCCCTTCAGGAGCACGACCGCGCCGGTCGCCGCGGCGAGCTCGCGCGCCGCGGCGATGCGGTCGCCGCCGACGGGCCCGCCCGCCAGTCGGGCGTACTCGCCGTCGTGCGGTGTGAGCACGGTCGGCGCGGTGCGGGCGCGCAGACAACCGGTGTCGCCGTGCAGCGCGTTCAATCCGTCGGCGTCGAGCACGAGCGCGACCGAAGACGCCTGCACCAGCCCGCGGACGGCTTGCTCAGTCGCGGCTGCGGTACCGAGTCCGGGCCCGACGACGAGGCCCCGGAATCGTTCGATCGTCGACAGCACGACGGCGGCGGCGTCCGCGTCGAGCGCGCCGCCGGCCGTTGCGGGGAGCGGCTTGGTGATCACTTCCGTGCCCGACGCGCGCGTCGCCGCGTCCTGCCCCGGAAGCCCACACCACACGATCCCCGCGCCGGCACGCAACCCGGCGTGGCTCACGAGCAACGGTGCACCGGTCATGCCGCCGGAGCCGCCGACGACGAACAAACCTCCGACCGCCCACTTGTGCGTTGACGGATCGCGGCGCGGCAGCCAGGCCCGCACGTCGGCGGATTCCACGACCCCGATGCTCGGCTCGCCGACGTCGACACCGATGTCGACGACCTCGACGTCGCCCGCGTGGCTCCGCCCGGGCTCGAAGACGAGCCCCGGTTTCAGCGCCGCGAAGCAAACCGTCCGGTGGGCCCGCACCGCAAGCCCCTGGACCGACCCCGTGAGCCCGTCGACCCCGGACGGGATGTCGACCGCGACGACTGGCAGTCCTGCCTGCGCGAACGCGCGGGCCACGAATGCCGCGTCCCCTTCGAGCGCGCCGCGAAAGCCGGTGCCGTACATCGCATCGATCGCGACGTCGGCGCGGCCCAACGCGCGCTCGATCGCCCGCTCGTCGACGCCGGAGGCGAGCTCGAAGACCTCGACGCGCATCCCGCGGGAGCGCAGCACGCGCGCCGCGACGAGTCCGTCGCCGCCGTTGTTCCCCTTGCCGCACACGACGACCCCATGCTTTGCGTA
>JAMXLJ010000154.1 GCA_024281095.1 Acidimicrobiia bacterium
GGTGGCGTTCTCCAGCTTGAGACCGACCTCGTCGGTGATGACCTGACCGCCGGTCAGGATGGCCATGTCCTGCAGCATGGCCTTGCGGCGCTCGCCAAAGCCCGGCGCCTTGATGGCCACGCTCTTGAACGTGCCCCGGATCTTGTTAACGACCAGCGTGGCCAGGGCCTCGCCCTCCACGTCCTCGGCGATCACGACCAGCGGCCGGCCCGACTGCATCACCTTCTCGAGCACCGGCAGCAGGTCCTTCACCGCCGAGATCTTGGTCGCGACGAGGAGGATGTACGCGTCGTCGAGGACGGCCTCCATGCGCTCCGGGTCGGTGACGAAGTACGGCGAGATGTAGCCCTTGTCGAAGCGCATGCCCTCGACGAGGTCGAGCTCCATGCCGAAGGTCTGGCTCTCCTCGACGGTGATCACACCGTCCTTGCCCACCTTGCCGAGCGCCTCGGCGATGAGCTGGCCGATCTCCTTGTCGTTCGCCGAGATCGCGGCGACGTTGGCAACCTGCTCGCCCGACTCCTTGACCTGCTGGGCCGAGCCCTTGATGGACTCGACGGCGGTCTCGACCGCCCGCTCGATGCCGCTCTTCAGGCCCATCGGGTTGGCACCGGCGGCAACGTTGCGCAGGCCCTCTCGGACCATGGCCCACGCGAGCACCGTCGCAGTGGTGGTGCCGTCACCGGCGACGTCGTCGGTCTTCTTGGCGACTTCCTTGACGAGCTCGGCCCCGATCTTCTCGTACGGGTCCTCGAGGTCGATCTCCTTCGCGATGGAGACGCCGTCGTTCGTGATCGTCGGCGCGCCCCACTTCTTCTCGAGAACGACGTTGCGACCCTTCGGGCCGAGGGTGACCCGTACCGCGTCGGCGAGCTTGTTCATGCCCGCCTCGAGGGCCCGGCGCCCGTTCTCGCTGTAGGCGATCTGCTTCGGCATTGCGTCATACCC
The DNA here is from genome assembly GCA_024281095.1 of Acidimicrobiia bacterium. GTDB lineage: Bacteria > Actinomycetota > Acidimicrobiia > IMCC26256 > JAMXLJ01 > JAMXLJ01. Next base: position 949 of record JAMXLJ010000154.1, read on the forward strand.
CCTGGGGCAGCGTGGTGGTGTGCGTGCGATATCGCTGCGTCCGCGGTCACGGGGAACCGATGGACGTCGTCGCGGGTGATTCGTTAGCACTCGTGGTCGAGGAGTGCTAACTCATGTTGGCACTCTCGATATCCGAGTGCAAGTGCGCGGCTCGGGTCTCGTGGCGCACCAGGCGCCAATGTTGTGGCTACCCCCGCCGCGCTCGCCCACACCTGTTTTGTGCAGGCCGGCGGTATCCTCACGAATCGTACGACTGGCACGATCGACCGGGAGCAGGCGCCGTGGCCGAGATGCACGACGCGACCGAGGAATACCTCGAGACCATCCTGGAGATCGAGGAGGAGGGCGTGCGCCCGATCCGTGCCCGCCTCGTGGAGCGGCTCGGTCTTTCGGCGCCGGCGGTGTCCGAGACGGTGAACCGGCTGGTCGACCAGGGCTACGCCGAGCTCCTCGACGATCGCAGCCTGCGTCTCACACCGAAGGGCCGTGCACTCGCCACGACCGTCGTCCGCCGCCACCGCCTCGCCGAGCGGCTGCTGACCGACGTGATCGGCCTCGAGTGGGAGAAGGTCCACCGTGAGGCCGATCGCTGGGAGCACGCAATCTCCGCCGACGTCGAGGAGAAGCTCGTCGCGCTCCTCGGCGACCCGGCCACGTGCCCGCACGGCAACCCCATCCCGGGCACGAAGCGGCCCGCCGACACTCGCCCCACCGTCGCGCTGCTCGACGCGGCGCCCGGCCCGGTCGTCGTGGGGCGCATCAGCGAGAAGATGGAGCTCGACGACGACGCGCTGCAGATGCTCGTCGGAGCGCACCTCGTTCCGGGATCGGAAGCGATCGTCGTGACCCGCGACGCATCGGGCGTGACGGTGAAGACCGACACCGGCGAGCACCTCGTGCCCGCGGCGGTGGCGGGCCTGATGTACGTGCGAACGGGCTGACCGCCGCCCGGGTCAGACGCCCGCGGCCACGAGCACGTAGTCGGTGCCGAAGCCGAGCACGAGACCGGCGAACACACCCCACATCAGGAGCTCGGCGTGACCGAGCTTGTTCGCCACGCGCACGAGCTGGACGACGACGTACAGGATCGAGCCGGCCGCGAGCGCGAGGAAGGCCAGGAAGAGCTCGTTGTTGACGAACGACTGGCCGACGATCGTGCCGAGGAACGTCGGCCCGCCGCCGATCAGACCCACGAGCCCGAGGAAACCCCACGTCGCCCGCTCGGACGCGGCGGTAAGAGGCCCGACGATGCCGAATCCCTCGGTCGCGTTGTGCAGGCCGAACCCGATGACGAGCATGACCGCGAAACCGATCTCGCCGCGCGCGCCGGACTGCCCGATCGCCAGACCCTCGGCGAAGTTGTGGAGGCCGATGCCGAGCGCGATGAGGAGTGCGAGCTGCTGGGCCTGCGACCACTGGCGCGCGCCTCCACCCGCCGCCTCACGCTCGAGCTCCCCGACGGCCATTGCACCCGGCCCGAACGAGGCGCGCCGGCGCCGGCGCCCCCCGATCCACGAGTCGTAGTGCACGAGGCCCAGCAGGCCGAGGCCGACACCCGAGGCGAAGATCGCGGCGTACGCAACGAAGCGCCACCAGCTCCCGGCGCCGCGGTTCGCCGCATCGAGTGCGTGCTCCACGTAGTCGTTGCTCTTCCCCAGCGTCTCGACGAGCAGGAACACGAGGATGCCGATCGCCACCGCATTGAGGAACGCTTGGGCACGCGGCGCGGGGTTGCGGAGGCGGCCGAGGGGAAGCCCGAGGTAGATCGTGAAGCCGGCGACGGCGCCGAGGCCGACGAGCTCAGGGGTCGACACGCAGACCTCCATTCTCGTAGGACGTGGTCAGCAGCACCGGCTGACTCTCTTACGCGTACCCGACGTCAACTGACGCCAACGTCAAGTAAGGGTAACCTTCCCAACCTTCCGGCGCAACCCCGCACGAACTACGGGAATTGGCGGGTGTAGTTGGCCGCGGCCTCGGTGATCGTCGCCGTCGCCGCGGTCGCACCCACCGCGTCACGGCTGCGGGTGGCCGTCTGGAGCTGGGCCACGGCGGCATCGATGGTCGATGCGAGATTCGCGTCACGCTGGGCCACCTTGTCGTGGATCGTGGCCCAGCTGTTCGCGCAGTCGGTGGCCTGGCCGGTGCCGACGCCCGCCGCCGCGAACAACGAGGCGTTGCTCGCTGCGGTCACCATCGTCTGCAGCGCGGCGACGACGGCGCGATCCGCGGTGAAGGTCGTCGCGGTCGCGGCGTCGGTTGCCGGCGATGCTCCGCCACCGCCGCACGCGCCGGTCACCAGGAGAACCCCCGCCACGACGCCGGCCAGGCGCCACCTCGTCCGCATGGCGCCGAGTGTGGCGGGTCGGGTGGCCGAGGGCAACGCGGCGACCGCGATCAGCCCCCCGCGACCGCCGGCACGACGCTCACGGTGTCGCCGTCGGCGACGGCGGTGTCCAGGCCCTGGAGGAACCGGATGTCCTCGTCGGCCACGAACACGTTGACGAACCGCCGCAGCGACCCGTCGGCATCGTGCAGCCGCTCGGCGAAGCCGGGATGCTGCTGCTCGAGCGCGGCGAGCACCTCGGCGACGGTGCTCCCCTCCACCTTGAGCTCCGATGCGCCGCCCGACAGCTCACGCAGTTGGGTGGGGATGCGGACACACACGGTCATCGAGGATCTCCCTGTCTCGGGGAACGCTGCGGGCGATGCGGCGGTCGTGGCTCTCACTGGTCGATGTCGTCGCGATCGAACGCCTCGTGGAACGCGTCGAGGGACGGCGTGATCGTCGCGGTGGGCGCGACGTGCGGCGCCACCGCGTCGACGGTCTTCAGCCCGATGCCGGTGATGTACACGACGACGCGCTCGTGCGCGCGCACGACGCCCTCCTCGGCGAGCCGCCGAAGGCTTGCGATCGTCACACCACCTGCGGTCTCGGCGAAGATGCCCTCGGTCTGGGCGAGGAGCCGGATGCCGTCGACCACTTCCTCGTCGGACACCGCGGCGAGGCCGCCACCGGTGCTGCGTACCGCGTCGAGGGCGAAGTAGCCGTCGGCCGGATTGCCGATCGCGAGCGACTTCGCGATGGTCGACGGCTTGACCGGCCGGATCGTGTCGCTGTGATCGATCCACGCGGTCGCGACGGGCGAACAACCTGCCGCCTGCGCGCCCGACACGCGCACGCGGGGTTCACGGTCGAGCAGACCGACCGCGTGCAGCTCGCCGAAACCTTTGTGGATCTTCGTGAGCAGCGACCCGCTCGCGACCGGTACGACGACATGGTCCGGTGCTTCCCAACCGAGCTGCTCGGCCGTCTCGAACGCGAGCGTCTTGGAGCCCTCGGCGTAGTACGGCCGCATGTTCACGTTGACGAACGCCCACCGGTACGTGCCTGCGATCTCCGCGCAGAGGCGGTTCACGTCGTCGTAGTTGCCGTCGATCGCGACGACGTTGCCGCCGTACACCGCGGTCGTGACGATCTTCGCCGACTCGAGGTTCGCCGGGACGAACACGAAGCTGCGCAACCCGGCTCGCGCCGCATGTGCGGCAACCGCGTTCGCGAGGTTCCCCGTCGACGCGCACGCGACGGTCTTGAAGCCGAACTCGAGCGCCTTGGACAGCGCGACCTCGGTGACGCGGTCCTTGAACGAGTTGGTCGGGTTGACCGTGTCGTTCTTGACCCACACCTCGCCGAGCCCGAGCTCCGCCGCCAGCCGGTCCGCCCGCACCAGCGGCGAGAACCCTGCGCCGAGGTCGACCGCGGCAGCCCGCTCGACCGGCAGCAGGTCCTGGTAGCGCCAAATGGTCGGCGGCCCCGCGGCGATGCGCTCACGGGTGATGGTGGATGCGATGGCGTCGTAGTCGTACGCCACCTCGAGCGGTCCGAAGCACCACTCGCACGTGAACGCGGCCGCGACCTCGTACTCGCGTCCGCACTCCCGACACCGAAGGCCTGCTACGTGCGCCATGTCGTCGTCGCTCCCGTCCTCCGTGAGCGGGCTCTCGTGCCCACTCGGTCTCGACGCGCTCTCGAGCGCCTCGAGCGGAGGCCGGCTGGCGCCGGATTCGCTCTTCGGCGGCTCATCGTTCAGGCATTGGCACCTGGCGTGGTTCGCTGGTTGCCGCGGCGTCTTCGGGCCTGTCCCTCAGCCGCTCTTGATGAACGCGTGCACCAAGAATTGCACGTCAGCGGCCCTTCAGTCAAAGCAACCGGCCGGGCAACCGGCCGGGCAACCGGCCGGGCAACCGGCCGGGCAACCGACCGGGCACCCAATCGGGCAACGGACTGGGCAACCGATTGGGGCACCGACCGTGCGGGACGTCGCCGACGGGCTCGTATCTACACTTTGCGCGTGTCGCAGCCGGGTGCGTCGTACGACCATCAGCAGTTCACCGCCGCCGCGCTGGCCGCGTCGAAGGCGGCCCAGTCCGTGCGGATCTCGGTGTGCCTGCCGGCCCGGGACGAGGCCGAGACGGTGGGGCCGATCGTCGCCGCGATACGGCGAGCGCTCGTGGAGCGGGTCGGCCTCGTCGACGAGATCGTGGTGGTCGACGACGACTCGTCCGACGACACTGCGAGCGTCGCGGCGGCGGCCGGCGCCCGGGTCGTGCGTGCGAGCGACGTGCTGCCCGACTGTGGGGCCGGCTCGGGCAAGGGCAACGTGTTGTGGAAGTCGCTGTACGCCTGCGACGGCGACCTGCTGTGCTGGGTCGACGCCGACCTGCGCGACTTCTCGCCGCACTTCGTCACGGGCCTGCTGGGGCCGCTGCTCAGCCGGCCCGATACCGCGTTCGTGAAGGGCTTCTACCGCCGCCCGGGCGAGCATCACGACGAAGGGGGCCGAGTCACCGAGCTCGTCGCGCGCCCGCTGCTGTCGCAGCTGTTCCCGCACCTCACGGGGTTCGTACAACCGCTGGCCGGCGAGTACGCGGGCCGCCGCGACGTGCTCGACGATCTGCCGTTCGTCGAAGGGTGGGGCGTGGAGCTCGCGCTCCTCGTCGACGTCGTCGCCCGCCACGGCCTCGCTTCGGTGGCGCAGGTCGATCTGGGCGAACGGCGTCACCGCAACCGTCCGCTCGCCGACCTGGGCCCGCAGGCGATGGAGATCCTCGTGACTGCGCTGCGCCGCGCCGGGCTCGATGACGGCGACCGGCGGGACCTCGTCCGTTACGACCGCGACCACAGACTCGAGCGCGTGCGGATCGAGGCTCGCGAACGGCCCCCGATGCGCACGGTTGCGGCCTACCGCGCCAAGTTCCCCGGCGAGCTCTCCGCGTAACCCGCGAGGTCGCGTGGAACGACCGCGCGATGCGCGGAAGCTCCGCACACGCGTTACGTGGAGCCCAGCACGCGACCGCCGAGCTCGATCGCGGCCTCCTCCACCAGCAGACCGGCGCGCGCGTACGCCTCGCCCGCCTGCCACACGCGATCGGTGAGCGCGAGCAGCTCGATGTCGCCGAGCACCGAAAGCTCCTCGCGGGCCTCGGGCGTCACCTGACCCGCGACGACGCCACGATGGCGGACACCTTCCTCGGCGGCCCACTCGAGCACGCCGCCGACGACCTTGCCGTCCAGACTGGTGAGATCCACTTTTCCCTCGCCGGTGACGACGAGGTCGACGTCCGTCAACGCGTCCTCGAACCCGGCCGCGCGCGCCACCACCTCGAACCCCGGCTCGAGACGCGCGCCGATCGCCGCGAGTCCGCCGGCGAGCCCGCCGGCCGCGCCCGAACCTTCGAGGGTCGTCACGTCGACGCCGGTGCGGTCGCGGTATTCCTGCGCGACGCGCGCCAGGCGGCGCTCGAGCAACGAGACCTGCGCGTCGGACGCACCCTTCTGCGGCCCGAACACGCGTGGCGCGTCGAGAAAGCGCGTGCGAACGTCGCAAGCGACCGTCACGTCGAGGCCGGCGAGCGACCAGCCGAGCGTCTGCACGGCGGCGAGGCCCCCGTCGGTCGTCGCGCTCCCGCCGACCGCGACGATGATGCGCCGCGCACCGGCTCGCGCCGCGGCGGCGATGAGCTCACCCGTACCTCGTGTCGTGGCGCGCAATGCGTCGTTGCGGCCCCTGACCAACGCGAGGCCGCTCGCGCGGGCCATCTCGACGACGGCGGTTCCGTCCGCGAGCAGACCGAAGCTCGCGTCGACCGGTTCTCCGAGCGGGCCGGTGACGCGGGCCGGACGGACGGAACCGCCGCGAGCCGCAATCAGCGTGTCGAGCGTGCCGTCGCCGCCGTCGGCGAGAGGCAGCTCACGGACCTCGTCGAAGCCCGCGGCCCGCAGCCCGCGCCCGAGACGAGCCGCGGCTTCGACCGCGGTCAGCGTGCCGCGGAACTTGTCTGGGCATGCCAGGGCCACCGCCATGATGTGGATAGATTGACCGCGTTCCCGGCCCGACAGGAAAGCGCGCAGTGCTCGAACGCGTCCCGCTCCTCGAAAAGGACCTCGCCGACTACGCCGACGTGGCGGGCCCGGAGGCGGTCGAGCGGATCTGCGCCCTGGCCGAGCCGCTGCGGGGCGCCCGGATCCTCCATCTCAACGCCACCGCCTATGGAGGCGGTGTCGCGGAGCTCCTGGCCACCCACGTCCCGCTGCTGCGCAGCGTCGGCATCGAGGCCGAGTGGCAGGTCATCCACGGCAGCGACGAGTTCTTCACCGTGACGAAGGCGGTGCACAACGCCCTGCAGGGCGCCGACGTCGAGTGGACCAGCGACATGCAGCGCACGTACCTCGAGAAGGTGCTCGACAACGCGCTGCTCCTCGAGGGTACCTACGACTTCATCGTCGTGCACGACCCGCAGCCCGTGGCGCTGCTGACCTTCCTGCACGACACCGCGGTCGACACGCCCGACATGCGCTGGATCTGGCGCTGCCACATCGATCTCACCGACGCGAACCCCGAGGTGTGGGAGTTCTTCCGGCCGCACGTCGAGCGCTACGACGCGTCGGTGTGGACCATGCCGGAGTTCGTGCCTTCGTCGCTCGAGATGGAACGGGTCGTGCAGGCGCCGCCGTGCATCGACCCGCTGTCTGTGAAGAACCTCGATCTTCCGGCGCCGTTCGTCACCGAGATCTGCAAGCAATACGGCGTCGACACCCGGCGACCGTTCGTGTGCCAGGTGAGCCGGTTCGACCCGTGGAAGGACCCGGTCGGCGTCATCGAGGCGTTCCGCGTCATTCGCGAGAAGGTTCCCGACGCGCAGCTGGTGCTCGCAGGATCGATGGCTACCGACGATCCCGAAGGTTTCCGGGTATGGGAGCAGACCGAAGAGGCGCGCGCAGGCGACAAGGACATCCACCTCCTCTCGAACATCCAGCAGGTCGGCAACGTGCAGATCAACGCGTTCCAGCGCGCGGCCGACGTCGTGCTGCAGAAGTCGATCCGTGAAGGCTTCGGCCTCACCGTCAGCGAGGGCCTGTGGAAGGGCCGCCCGGTGATCGGCGGACGCGCGGGCGGCATCGCGCTGCAGGTGCGCGACGGGCTCGACGGCTACCTGGTGGACTCCGTCGAGGAGTGCGCGCACCGCACGATCGAGTTGCTCGAGGATCCGGCGACCGCGGACACGATGGGCGCCAACGGACGCGAGCACGTGCGCAAGAACTTCATCTCGACGCGCGAGCTCGAGGACTGGCTTCGGCTCTTCACGGAGCTCCAGCCCTGACGATGGCGCAACGCGCGCGCACCCGCGCCGCCGGTTCGCCATGATCATCGTCTCGCACCGCGGCCCGTACACGTTCGTGCGCAGGCCCGACGGATCGTTCGAGACCCGCCGCGGAGCCGGGGGCGTCGTGAGCGCGCTCGGGCCGCTGCTCGCGGGCAAGGGACACCTCTGGGTCGCGGCGACGATGACCGACGACGACCGCGCCGCGCTGCGCGCGGGAGCGGCGCGCGCCGAGGCCATCGACGTCGCACTCCTCGACCTCGACCCGGTGTTGCACCGTCTCCACTACGACGTCGTGTCGAACTCGGTGCTGTGGTTCCTGCACCACGGCCTGTTCGACCTGCCGCGGCGGCCGCGCTTCGATCGCCGGTTCCGCGAGGCATGGGATGCGTACGTCGAGGTGAACCGGAACTTCGCCGCCGCGGTCACCGAGCAGGCCCCCGAGGGCGACGTGGTGCTCGTGCAGGACTACCAACTCGCCTTGGTTCCGGGGATGATCAGAGCCGACCGGCCCGACCTGCGGGTGTCGCACTTCACCCACACGCCGTTCTGCGGGCCGGACGGCATCCGCGTGCTGCCCGACGAGGCCGCGCGATCGCTGTGTTCCTCCATGGCGGGCGGGCCGGCCGGCTTCCATACGCAGCGTTGGGTCGCGAACTACCAGGCGTCGGTACGTGACGTGCTCGGCTCGGAGCCGGCGGCGTTCTGCGCATCGTTCGGGCCGGATCGGGGCGCGCTGGAGGCGGTCGCCGCGTCGGCCGAGACGGCTGCCGCACGCGAGTCACTCGCCGCGCTGGTAGGCGACCGTCGCGTCGTGTTGCGCACCGACCGGATCGAGCCGTCGAAGAACATCGTGCGGGGGTTCCTCGCGTACGACCTGCTGCTCGAGGAGCATCCGGAATGGCGGGAGCGCGTCGTATTCGTCGCGCTGCTCTATCCCTCGCGCCAGAGCCTGCTCGAGTACCTCGCGTACTCGCAGGAAGTGGAGCTCGCCGCGGCGCGCGTGAACGAACGTTGGGCCCGGCCGGGCTGGACGCCCGTGATCGTCGACAGCCGCGACGACTTCCCCCGCAGCGTCGCCGGGCTCGAGCGCTACGACGTGCTGCTCGTGAACCCGTTGAAGGACGGCCTCAACCTCGTCGCGAAAGAAGGGCCGCTCGCGAACCGGTCGGACGGTGTGCTGTGCCTGTCGCGCGAGGCGGGTGCGTTCGACGAGCTCGGTGACGTCGCGTTGGCCGTACAGCCTTACGACCTCGAGCAGACCGCCGCCGCACTGCACACCGCGCTCTCGATGGAGCCCGCGGAACGCGTGGCGCGCGCGGCCGAGTTGAAGGTGCGCGCCGGGGCCCGCACACCGCACGACTGGCTCGTGGATCAGTTGCGCGCGTGCGGGGTCGACGCCGACGCCGTCAGCTGAGCGCCTCGGCCATCTCCCGCAGGAGAGCCGCGAGCGCGGGCGGCCCGTCGACGACGAGGTCCGCGGTGCGCAGCAGCTCCGCCGGCGCCTCGCTCGAGCGCACACCGATTCGCAGCCCGGCCTGCAACCGACCCTCGGCTTGCAGGCCCGTGATCGCGTCGAACGCGGCGAGATCGCCGCGATCGTCGCCGGCGAAGCAGGCCCGGTCCACCGTGGCCGCCTCGAGCAGCGAGCGAACCGCGGTGCCCTTGTCGACCGGCAGCGGGGGGCGGAATTCGCGCGCCATCCGCGACTCGTGCAGGGCGAGCCCGGTCCGCCCGGCCTCTTCGGCGGCCCACCTCGCCACGTCGTCCGCCAAGTGGTTCCGGGTGCGCCAGTGCAGGCCGACCGCGAGACGTCCCTTCCGCTCGACGAGCAAGTCAGGGAACCGGCGCTGCGCGTCGTCGGCAATTCGGCCCACCGCGTCGACGTACGCGTCGGCGGCCGGATCGTGCCGGCGCCGGCCCTGCTCGTCGATCCATTCGAGGCCGTACTGACCGACGTAGCGCACGCCGTCGATGCCGACGCGCTCGAGGAGAAAGTCGACCGGCCTCCCGCTGACGATCGCGAGCATCCCGACGTGGGGCACGAGCGCGCGCAACGCGTCGAGCGCGTCGGGCAGCGCGACCGCGTCGGCCGGATCGTCGACGATCGGCGACAGCGATCCGTCGAAGTCGAGCAGCACCGCGAGACGCGACGCGTCACCGTCGAGCAGCGGTGCGACAGCAGGGTCCACCGGGGCGGCCGCTGTCAGGTGCCGATGACGATGACGATGTTCGCGCTCGAGTCCGCGTTCTGCGGCGGCGGCGTCGGCATCGGCTTGAGCTGGCTCCCGGAAACCAAGGTGGTGACGATCGCGGCCGCCTCACGGTCGAAGCCCGGCTGGTAATAGACCACCGTGCCCGTGACCCTCGCCGTGTCCTTCGCGGTGAGCGTGTTGTATCCGCCCTGCTTCAACTGCTGCGTCAACGCACTGGCGACACCCGACTTGCCCGATCCGTTCAACACCTGCACCGTGATCTGACCCGCCGGGCGCACCGCAGCGGGCGCGGTCGTGCCCGAGCTCGACGACGTCGAACCCGCTGCGGTCGTGCTGGTACTGGTGGCCGCGGACCGAGCGGACTGGTCGCCGACCGCACCCGTGTTGCCCTTGTCGACCACCTGGAGCAACACGACACCGACGACGACCGCGAGCGCGATCACGATCGCGCCGCGCGCCCCGCGCGTGGTGACGGCCTGCATGTACCCGGAACGCTCGTGGTCGGGGCCGTCGCGCCTCGGTGGCGACCCCCCGCCGCGCGGCGTGGGACCGTCACTCATTGCGGTCCGGCGCGACGACCACGGACGCGCGCCTCGTGGCGTGCGGCGCGACGGCGACGCAGGCGCTTGACGGTGAGTGGGTCGTAGGCGAGGGCTGCATCATCTTCGGCAAGGGACGCGAGCAGACGGTAGTACCGCGTCGGCGAGACACCGAGGTGTTCACGGATCAACGACTCCTTCGAGCCGCCGGCGGTCCACCAGGTGCGCTCGAAGTCGAGGATCGCGCGATCGAGCTCGGACAGGTGCATCGGGCCCCGATCCTGGTCTGCGCGCCCACGCGAATCAAGCATTTCGCCTGTACGGGTGTTTCCCGACGTCGTGTCCGTACGATTCGTCGCCTTCATGCGTGGATCCACGTCGCTGAGCGACCGCATTCCACGCATGAACGCCGTTGGTCGGTCGCGGCCATCTTCACGGCGGTCCGGACGAGCCGGAGGTCGGATTCGAACCGACGACCTGACGCTTACAAGGCGCGTGCTCTGACCAACTGAGCTACTCCGGCCGGGCGTCGAGGCTACCGCCGCGCGCTCGTGCAACTTCGTAACACGCGAGCGCGGCGGCCACCGAGACATTGAGCGACTCGATCGCGCCGTGCATCGGGATGCGCGCGAGCACGTCGCACCGTTGGGCTGCCAGCCTCGACAGCCCCGTGCCCTCCGCTCCGAGCACGAGCAACACCGGGCGCTCCACGACGTCGAGACCGAACAGGTCGACGGCTCCACTTTCGTCGAGGCCGACCGTCCACACGCCGGCCCGGCGCGCACGGTCGAGCGCGGACGGGATCCCCGACACCCGGGCGACCGGGAGGTGCTCCACCGCGCCGGCCGCGGCCTTCGTGACGGTGGGGCCGATCCGCGCCGCGCGATGCCGTGGCAGAACGATGCCCGTCGCGCCCGCGCCCTCGGCCGTCCGTATGACCGAGCCGACGTTGCGCGGGTCGGTGACACCTTCGAGCGCGACAAGGAACGCCCGGTCGTCGTGGAGCAGAGCGTCGAAGTCGGCCTCGGGAAGCGGTTCGGCCAGAGCGACGACGCCCTGGGGTGCGTCGGTTCGCGCCATCTCCGCGATACGCGCGCCGGGCACCCGACGAAGCTGCACTCCGAGCTCCCTTGCGAGATCGACGATCTCGTCGAGGACGATCGAGTGCTCCGCATCGGACGCGACGAAGACTCGACGAGCACGACGGCATCGCGCCCGCAGCAGCTCGCGGACCGCCCGCCGACCCTCGACCTGGTCGCCGTCGCTGCCACGGCGCGGATCGCGTCGCGATGGCGCCCCGCGACCCCTCAGGTTCGACGCCACACTGTGCCGTGCGGAGTGTCCTCGAGCACGATTCCCTGTGCCGCGAGCTCGTCGCGGATGTCGTCGGCGCGCGCGAAGTCGCGTGACGCCCGGGCCTCATTGCGTGCCACGACTTTCGCGTCGATCGCGTCGTCTCCTTCGCCCAGGCCGCTGCGCACCTCGACACCGAGTACGCCGGCGAGCTCCACGACCGTTGCGACCAACGACGCGGCGCGTTGGGTATCGCCTTCGCCGAGAGCCTTGTTCGCCTCCCGCGACGCCTCGAACACCGCGCCGAGCGCCTCGGGCGTGCCGAAGTCGTCGTCCATCGCGTCCCGGAACGCGTCCACGAATTCGTCGACGGGCTCCGCACCCTTGTGATCGACTCCCGCGACCTCGGCGGCGCGCAACATGTTGTCGAGCCCGTGGCCGGCCTTCTCCGCGGCCGCCAGCTCGTCGGCGCCGAGCTCGACGGCCTTGCGGTAGTGCGTCTGCAGGATCGCCAGGCGCAGCGCCCTGGGGTCGTACGAGTCCAGCGCGTCGGCGAGCGTGGTGAAGTTGCCGAGCGACTTCGACATCTTCTGTCCGCCGACGTTCAACATCCCGGAGTGGACCCAGTACCGCGCGAAGCGACGCCCGGTGGCTTCGGCCTCGGCGCGCTCGTTCTCGTGATGCGGAAAGACGAGGTCGTTCCCACCGCCGTGGATGTCGAAGCGTTCACCGAGCAGGTCGAGCGACATCGCCGCGCATTCGATGTGCCAGCCGGGACGGCCGGTCCCCCAGGGCGACTCCCATGTCGGCTCGCCGGGCTTCGCGGCCTTCCACAGCGCGAAGTCGACCGGGCTGCGCTTCTCCTCGTCGACCTCGACCCTCCCACCGGCCGACTCCAGCAGGTCGGCCACCTTGCGGTGCGACAGCTCGCCGTAGCGAGGGAAGGAGTCGACGGCGAAGTACACACCCGACCCTTCGACCACGTACGCGTGACCGGCACGGACGAGCTCGTCGATCATTCGGATCATGTCGTCGACGTATTCCGTTGCGTGCGGTGACCGATTCGGGCGCAGTACGCCGAGCCGGTCGAGCTCGTCCCAGTACAGCTGCTCGTACCGTCGCGCCACCTCTTGCTCCGTGCTGTTCTCCTTGGCCGCCCGCCGGATGATGTTGTCGTCGATGTCGGTGACGTTCGACACGAAGGCCACGTCGAATCCCGACCACGCGAGATACCGCCGCACGACGTCGAAGACAACCGCGGTGCGCGCGTGGCCGAGATGCGGAACGTCGTACACCGTGGGACCGCAGACGTACATCGACACGCGTCCCTCGTCGCGGGGCTCGAACGCGACCGTACGGCCGCTCAGCGTGTCGTGCAGACGGAGCATGGAGCACCGAGGCTACCGCCGCGTCTCGAGCCGAGACGCGTGATTCCGCTCGCCAAGCTGTTGGTAGGCGCCGCCCTGAGGCCCGCGAGGCTGGCCCCGCTCCGAATCCGTCGGCGGCGCAAGGAATGCCGTCAGCCTCGCTCGAGCAGGGCGACGGCCCAGGCTCCGATCCCTTCCGCCCGTCCGATCGCGCCGAGGCCCTCGGCCCGTTTCGGCTTCACGGACACGTGCACGCCGTCGCCCATCGGCTCACGCGCCGGCTGCAACGCGTCCCGGATGTTCCGGGCCATCGCGGCGGTATGGGGTCCGAGCACCGGCCGCTCGGCCGCGACCACCACGTCGACGTTGACGATCCACAACCGCGTGGCGGCAACGCGGGCCGCGACGTCCGCGAGCAGGGCGATCGACGACGCGCCGCGATATCGGTCGTCGGAAGCGGGAAACAGCGTGCCGAGATCTTCGAGCCCCGCGGCGCCGAGCACTGCGTCGGCAACCGCGTGCGCGACGACGTCGGCGTCGGAATGCCCCGCCAGACCGGCGCCCTCGACGGTCACGCCGCCGAGCACCAGATGCCGCGCCGGGTCGTCGCTGAACGGGTGGACGTCGAAGCCGAGCCCCACACGGGATCTCACGGGTACACCGTCTCGGCTGCGAGCGCGGCCGCGACCGCGAGGTCTTCCGGCCCGGTGACTTTGATGTTGCGCGGCTCGCCCGGAACGACGACGACGACGCCACCCGCCTGCTCGACCAGCGCGGCGTCGTCGGTGGCGTCGAGCCCGCCCGCGTGCGCGCGACGGAGGGCCGCGGCACGGAACGCCTGCGGCGTCTGCACCGCGACGAGGTCATCGCGCGGGATCGTCGCGGCGACGCGATCACCGGCGACGCGCTTCACCGTGTCGGCGAGCGCGACACCGGGAACGGCGGCGTCGGCGCCGGCGCGAACCGCTTCGACGACCGCGGCGAACAGCGCCGCGCTTGCAAGCGGGCGCGCTGCGTCGTGCACGACGACGATGTCGGCGTCAAGGTCGGCCGCCGCCAGCCCGGCGCGCACGGAGTCGCTGCGTGTCGCACCGCCGGCGACTGCCGCGACGACGGGCGGCCCCGTCCACGCCTCGCCTTCGGGGAGCACGACGACGACGTGATCGCAGACCGTCGCGGCAGTCGCGACCGCGCGGTCGACGAGACGGACGCCGTGCAGGCCCACGAACTGCTTCTGTGCACCGAACCGGTTGCCACTTCCGGCCGCGACGACGATTCCCCAGACCGGCATCCGGTCAGTATGGCCGGTCAGGCCGGTCGGTCGGCCTCCTCGCGCGGCTCGTCACCCGCCCGGTCGTGTTCGCCGTCCACCGGGCGGGCGAACACGATGCGCCCGACCGAGGTCGGCACCACAGACGTCGCCACGAGCGCGACCCGTCCGCTCCCGACGAGCGCAGCGCCACCGTTCACCACCACCATCGAACCGTCGTCGAGGAAACCCACGCCCTGACCCGGCTCGCGGCCCGGTCGCGTGAGATCCACCTCGAGCACCTCGCCCGCGTTCACCTCGGGGCCGAGCTCGGCGGCCAGCCGCCGAAGATTGCAGGTCGGGACGCCCTGCACATCGGCGACGCGCACGAGATTCGTGTCGGTGGTGAGGAGGCGAAGCTGCAGGCGCTTCGCCAGCGCGACAAGCTTCGCGTCCACGGTCGCGATCTCGGGCACCTCGTCGTCGAGGACATACACCCGCACCGCCGAGTCCTTGCGCAGCACGTCGAGCACCTCGAGCCCGCGCTGTGCCCGTCGGGACCGCACCGCATCGGGCCCGTCGGCGAAGCCCTGCAACTCGTCGAGCACGAAACGCGGCACCATCAGGTCGTCGTGGAAGAGCCCCGAGCTGACGAGCGGCAGCAGCTTGCCGTCCATCACCGCGGACGTGTCGACGACGTAGCCGTCGTCACCGTCGAACGGATGCGCGCGCACGAGCGGTCGTGTCGACAGACCGACCATGTGGAACAGGTCGGTGCTCTTCCGCGCGGCCAGCCGGAACCCGAGGTAGCCACTCGTCCACACGAGGATGCCTGCGGCCGGGAGCGACAACTGTGGCGGGACCAGCACGACGATGGGGACACCGAGCGTCGCGCCGGCCAGCGCACCCGCGCAGCCGCCCACGAATCCGGCGAGCACCTGGGCGGCCGGGAGCCGCTCCACCTTGCGCTCGACGACCCCGACCGCGCGCTCGAGCAAACGGCCGAACAATCCGCCGAAGACGTATCCCACGAGGCATCCGAGCATGGCCGCGACACCGGGCATGGAACCCGTGGCGGTTGCGTCGTGGCCGATCCAGAAGCCGGCGGCCGTGAACAGCACCACCATGAAGAGCCGGACGACCTCGACGAACACTTGGCCCTCCTCTCGACCGGAATGGCGCGACGCGCGGCGACGCCCGGCCCCGCCGTGGGCGATCGCAGATGCGAGAGAAGGATCGGCCGCCGGGGCGGAGCGCTTGAGGCGTCGCCGCGGCGGAAGGCCGTCGCGCGGTGCTACTTGGCGAGAACCTCGTCGAGCTTGCGCTCGGCGGCTTCCTCGTCGACACCGATGGCGAACGTCAGTTCCGAAACGAGAATCTGGCGGGCCTTGCCGAGCATGCGCTTCTCGCCGGCCGACAGGCCCTTGTCCTTCTCGCGGATGGTGAGGTTCCGGACCACCTCGGCAACCTGGTAGATGTCGCCACTCTTCAGCTTCTCGACGTGGTTCTTGAACCGCCGGGACCAGTTGGTGGGCATGCGCGCTTCCTTCTTGCGAAGGACGGCGAAGACCTCCTCGACCTCCTCGTCGTTGATGACATCGCGAAGGCCGATCTCCTCGGCGTTGTCGGCGGGCACCATCAGCGTCAGATCGCCGTACGCCAGCCGCAGCACCAGATAGTCACGCTTCTCGCCGAAGACGTCCTTCTTCTCCCGGCGCTCGATCGTGGCCGCGCCGTGATGCGGGTAGACGACTTTGTCGCCGACGTCGAAGCTCATGTCGCTCCTCGAGAAGCTGCGTGCACCCCGCGCTGACCGGCGCCCGATTCGCGCCCGGCGGGGACACCCAGGATACCGGACCCACGGTGAACCCCCTAATCGCCTGACGGACGCCGATACGCTGCCGTGACCCGCTGCGTGGAGGTGCCGATTTGCCGGAGCGAAGGCTTCTCGACACGACCGAGCTGTTCGCCGCGCTCCCGCCCGACGTGCTCGACGAGCTGAGCGGGAAGGCGCGGGTGCGAACACTGCGGCGCAGCGAGCTGTTGTTCGCGCAGGGAGACCAGTCGCACGAGCTCTTCGTCGTCCTCGAGGGCCGCATTGCGATCGCGACACGTTCCACCGACGGGCGCGAATCCGTCGTGGCCGTCCTCGAGGACGGCGGCCTCTTCGGCGAACTGGGCCTGTTCGACGGCGACCCCCGCTCGGCCGACGCGCGGGCGCTCACCGACGCGCGCCTCCTCGCGCTCGACTACGAGCCGGTGCGCAACGTGCTGCGCGACCGTCCCGAGCTGTTGTGGATCATCGTGCGGCTCTTCTCCCGCCGCCTGCGCGCCACTGACGAGGCCCTCGCCGACGCGCAGTTCCTCGACGTGCCCGCGCGAACCGCGAAGCGCTTGCTCGAAGCGGCCGGAGCCGACGACGAGTTCAAGCTTGCCATGACCCAGGAGGAACTCGCCGGCCTCGTCGGCGCATCACGCGAGCGGGTCAACAAGGCCCTTGCCCTCTTCGTACGCCTCGGGTGGGTCGAAACGAAAGGCCGCGGCCGGTACAAGCTCCTCGACCGCGAAGCGCTGGAACAACGCGCGAACCCGTGATCGCTGGTCGCACTCGCTGCGGGCCGGGATACCCGGCCCGCGGACGCTCGCCGCTCCCGCGCCAACAGCGACTCATCCTGCGGGATGGCGCCTCCTGTGGCACCTCGCATCTCTGGTCGCAGTCGCTCTCAGGTGAGGAGGAAGCTGAGCGCGCGGTGCCAGGCGTCGGCGGCGTCGTCGGGGCGGTGGGCCGGGCGCTCGGGGTCGTGCACGAAGCCGTGCTCGGCTTCGGGGTACACGACGACCTCGTGGTCCGGCAGCCCATTCCACGCCGCGCGTAACGCCTCGACGTCGTCCGGGGGCGTGAAGGCGTCGCGTCCCCCGAAGATCGCGAGCGTCGGGCAGGCCGCGGCCGCGGTCTCGAGCGCGTCGCGTTGACGGCCGCCGCGCCAGTTCTCGGGTAGACGAATCATCCCGTAGAACGGCACGGCACGATCGAACCGCCCGGTCGCCGCGGCCTTCAACGCGAACATTCCCCCCATGCAGAAGCCCAACACCGCGACGTCGCTCGCACCGTCTTCGACGACGAGACGGTTCGCCGCACGCTCGAGGTCGTCGAGCTGCACCGCGTCGTCGAGCTCGGGCATACGCGCCTGTCGCGCCTCGAAATCGAGTGAGCCGGGTTCGCCGAAGTGTGCGAAGGGCTCCGGAGCGACGACGGCGATCCCGTGTGACGCGACGCGGCGGCAGATGTCGTCGAACAGCGGGCGAACGCCCATGATGTCGGGGATGAGCACGGCCGCCGCGAACGGCACGCCCTCCGGGCGGGCGTGGATCGCGGGGATCTGCGTGCCGTCCGCGCTCCGGATGGAGATGCGTTCGACGAACGGCTCGTGCGTACCTTCGGCGAGTGCAGCCACGGCGGAACGCTAGCGTCGGCACAGCCGGGCCGGCGCGATGGCAATGTCGATGCAGCCTGGCCTCGGCGCTCCGCGGCATCCGCCGAAGGCTGCGCCTCGTCCGCGCGCTAGACGTAGCGCTCGAGAATCGACGTCTCGGCGAGGCGCGACAGTCCCTCTTTGATCGCACGGGCGCGCGCCTCACCGACACCTTCGACCTCGACGAGGTCCGTGACACCGGCCCGCATGATCTTCTGCAGGTTCGAGAACCGGTCGACGACGTGGTCGGCCACGATCTCCGGAAGCCGCGGCACCTTGTGCAACAGGCGGAAGCCACGAGGCTGCACGGGCGTGTCCAGATCGGTGTCGGCCGGCAGGCGCAGTACCCCCGCGACTTCGCGCAGGTCGACGAGCTGCTCGGTGTCGAGGTCCGACAGGCGCCCCATCACGTCGTGCAGCTCCCAGTCGGGGCTCTCGGCGAAATAGTCCTTCGCGACGAGGCGCCGATCGTCGCCGACGCCGCCCATGAGCTCCTCGAGCTGCAGGAGCACGAGCCGGCCGTCGCTACCGAGCTCGATGATGTACCCCTCGATCTCCTCCGAGATCCGCCGCACCATCTCCGCCCGTTGCAGCACGGTCGCGACGTCGCGGACCGTCACGAGGTCCTCGACCTCGAGGGCCGACAGCGAGCCGCTCACCGCGTCCAGGCGTGCCTTGTAGCGCTCGAGGATCTGCAGCGCCTGGTCGGCACGGGCAAGCACCCGGGCAACCGGCTCGAGGGTGTGCTTCTGGCCCCGCCGGTGGATCGCCACGACGGACATGTCCTCGGAGACCGTGATGACGGGCACGTCGATCTGCCGAGCCACCCGCTCGGCGGTGCGGTGCCGCGTGCCGGTCTCGAACGTCGGGATGTTGGGATCGGGGACCAGGTGCACGTTGGCCCGGGCGACCCTCGACGTGTCCGACGCGAGGATGATCGCGCCGTCCATCTTGGCCAGCTCCGAGAGCCGCTGCGGCGTGAACTCCGCGTCGAGGAGGAACCCGCCGGAGCAGACGCTCAGGACGTCGGGGCCGTCGCCGACAACGATGAGCGCGCCCATCTTCGCCTGGAGGATGCGGTCGAGGCCCTCACGCAACGGACGACCGGGCGCTACGAGGCGGAGTGCGGCGAGCATGGCCTCCGAACGCGGCTGTGCGGGCAGGGGTACTCACCTCCTGACAGAGAGTCGAACGAACGGGGTTGGAACGTTCGACAGTGCAGGCGCAATCTACCAGCGATTTTCCCACGCGAGCGCGTGAACCGGGATCGGCGATCAGCCGTCGCCGGAGCCCTCGGGACCGAGCCCGACGGCGGCCATGGCCGCCGCGAGATCGGGGACGCGCACGACGCGAATGCCCTCGATATCGGGTGCCGAGGCCGGTACGAGGGCCGTGTCGAAACCGAGCCGGGAGGCCTCCGCGAGCCGTCGGCCCAGCTGCCCGACCTGCCGCAACTCACCGCCGAGACCGATCTCGCCGACCGCAACGGTGCCCGCCGGCACGGGTTTCTCGAGACGGGCGCTCGCGACCGCGAGCGAGGCTGCGAGATCGGCCGCCGCCTCGCCGACGCGTACACCGCCGGCCACGCTCGCCCACACGTCGAGACCGCTGAATTGCTCGAGATGGGTGCGCTGCTCGAGCACTGCGAGCAACAACGAGAGCCGGCTCCCGTCGAGACCCTGCGCGCTGCGCCGGGGCATCGGGGCGTTCGTCGACGCGACGAGGGCCTGCACCTCGACCAGGAGCGGGCGGGCGCCCTCGAGCACGGGCGCGACGACCGAGCCCGGGCTGCAGGGCCGCCGGTCGGCGAGGAAGAGCGCGGAGGGGTCGGACACTCCTTCGAGGCCACGACCGGTCATCTCGAACAGACCCAGCTCCTGCGTCGAGCCGAACCGGTGCTTCAGCGCGTGCACCATGCGCAACGCGTGATGCCGGTCGCCCTCGAAGGCGAGCACCGTGTCGACCACGTGCTCGAGCACGCGAGGCCCGGCGAGTGACCCGTCCTTCGTGACATGGCCGACGATGAGAACGGTGACGTCGCGTTCCTTCGCCATCCGCACGAGGCGGGCCGCGCAGTCACGCACCTGACCGACGGAGCCTGCGACGCCGGGAAGATCGGGATCGACGATCGTCTGGATCGAGTCGATCGCGACGACGTGCGGCTCGAGCTCGTCGAGCTGGGCGAGCACCGTGGGAAGTGCGGTCTCGCCCACGACGAACAGGCTCGGCGGCACGGGGCCGAGCCGCGACGCGCGTAGGCGTACCTGGTCCTTCGATTCCTCAGCGGTGACGAGCAGCGCGCGGGCGCCACGCTCGCACATCGCGATCAGCGTCTGCAGCACGAGGGTGCTCTTGCCCATGCCGGGCTCACCGCCGAGGAGCGTGACGGAACCCGGGACGAGGCCACCGCCGAGCACGCGGTCGAGCTCGGGAACACCCGTGCTCCGACGCGTGGCACCCTCGGGGTCGACCTTGCCGAGCGGAACGGGAATGTCGCCGCCCGCAAGGCGGACGGGCACGACGGGCTGCTCCCGTTCCTCGACGAGCGTTCCCCATTCCCCACACTCCGGGCAGCGACCGAGCCATCGAGGCGCGGTGGATCCGCAGTCGCGGCAGCGGTGGAGGGTGCGGGCCTTCGGCATGTCACGGCGGAGCGTACCGAGGGGGTGTGACGGTTACGGCGATGCTTCCTCGGGCTGCGGAGCCGGCGGCGCGCTCGCGTCGACCGGCCGCGGTGGCGTGACTTCCTCCGCGCCGTTCCGGCGCGATCGCCGTCGGAACGGTGGGATCAACGCGATGGTCAGGGCAACCAGCGCGACGCCGGCGAGCGCCACCGCGGCGATGAGCCACGTCGTCCGGCCCCCGTTCGCGAGCGTGCTGGTCGCGCGGGCGTCGACCCGTCCCCCGGCGGGCACCGACCACGATCGCACCCGCCCGTCAGGCATCGCGACGAAGAGCTGGAGGCCGACCGCGTTGCGCAACGGCGCGTCGAGCTTGAGCTCGACGACCGACGGATCGAGACCGAGCAGGCGAAGCCGGTTCTCGAGGTCGGGGTCGGACGGGACACCGACGCCGAGCTCGCGCAGGTCGACGTCGACACGCACGGCAAAGCGCGTGCGGAAGAACGACGCCCGTCGCGTCGCCGATACGTCGCGCAACAGGAGGCTCGACCCACTGAGCTCGCGAAGCGTCGACGCGAGATCTACGGCTCGGGCGAACGACTTCTCGACCGTGACCGACGTCGCGTCGCGCGACACACGCCAGCCTGCGCCGCGAAGATCGTCGAGCTTGATGGCGGCCACAGGCACGCGGCGGCGCGCGTCCTCGTCGAGCGCGACGTGGACGCGCACCCGTCCGCTGCCGTCGCGGTGCAGCTCGATACCGACCGTCGTGTCGACCCGGCACGCGGCGAGCAGCGCCGCCGCAACGATCAGCAACAGCAGTCCCCGCCGGGCAGTCATCGGATTCATCGAAGCAAACGATGCGGCATCTTCACCACACGCGAAACGGCGGACGGTCTCCCGTCCGCCGTTCCATCACTCCCCTGTCAACCTGCCGGGCGTCCGCCCAGGCCTTCGCTACCCCTCGTTTCCACTGGTCGGGTCCGCTCCGGCCTCCCGGGCATCCGCCCAGGCCTTCGCTACCCCTCCTGGCCACTTCCGGCGAGCTCGACCGGCGGGGGCTCGATGCCCTCGATCGCCCGGAAGACGATCTCTTCACCGTCGGCGTCGACCTTCACGGTCTCGCCGGCGTGGAACTCCTTCCAGAGGATCTTTTCGGACAGCGGGTCCTCGACCATCCGCTGGATCGCACGGCGCAACGGCCGGGCGCCCAGCTGCGGGTCGTAGCCCTTCCTCGCGAGCAACAGCTTCGCCTCGTGCGTGAGCTCCAGACCCAGACCCTGGCCCTCGAGCTGCGCGGTGACCCGCCTGATGAGGAGGTCGACGATCTCGGTGACCTCTTCACGGCTGAGCTCGTTGAAGACGATGACCTCGTCGATGCGGTTGAGGAACTCGGGCCGGAAGTGGCGCTTGAGCTCCTCGGTCACCTTCTCCTTCATCTTCTCGTAGGTAACCGCCTCGTCGGCCTTGGCGAAACCGATGTTGGCCTTGCGCAGGTCAGCCGTCCCCAAGTTGGACGTCATGATGATGACGGTGTTCTTGAAGTCGACCGTGCGACCCTGCGCGTCGGTGAGGCGCCCGTCCTCGAGGATCTGCAGGAGGGCGTTGAACACGTCGGGGTGGGCCTTCTCGATTTCGTCGAACAGCACCACGGAGAACGGCTTGCGCCGCACCGCTTCGGTCAGCTGACCGCCCTCGTCGTAACCGACGTAGCCGGGAGGCGAGCCGACGAGACGAGAGACGGTGTGCTTCTCCATGTACTCGCTCATGTCGAGCTGGATCATCGCGGTCTCGTCACCGAACAGGAACTCGGCGAGCGTCTTGGCGAGCTCCGTCTTGCCGACACCGGACGGGCCGAGGAAGATGAACGACCCGGAGGGACGCTTCGGGTCTTTCAGGCCCGCACGCGTACGCCGGATCGCCTGCGAGACCGCCTTCACCGCCGCGTGCTGACCGACGATCCGCTTGTGCAGCTCGTCCTCCATGCGCAGCAGCTTGGCCGTCTCCTCCTCGGTGAGCTTGTAGACGGGAATGCCCGTCCACAGCGCGAGGACCTCCGCGATCGACTCTTCGGTGACCTCGTTGAAGAGGTCGACGCCCTCGGCCTTCCACTCCTGTTCCTTCGCCGCCCGCTGGTCGAGCAGCTCCTTCTCGCGGTCGCGCAACTTCGCGGCCCGCTCGAACTGCTGACCTTCGATCGCGGCTTCCTTCTCCTTGCGGACCTTCGCGATCTCGTCCTCGAGCTCGCGGTAGTCGGGCGGAGCCTGCATCCGGCGGATGCGCAGCCGCGACCCGGCCTCGTCGACGAGGTCGATGGCCTTGTCGGGGAGGTGGCGGTCGGAGATGTAACGGTCGGCGAGGTTCGCGGCCGCGACGATCGCCTGGTCGGTGATCGTGACGCGGTGGTGCGACTCGTAGCGCTCGCGCAGACCCTTCAGGATCTCGATCGTGTGCGTGACCGACGGCTCGTCGACCTTGATCGGCTGGAACCGCCGCTCGAGCGCCGCGTCCTTCTCGAGGTGCTTGCGGTACTCGTCGAGCGTCGTCGCGCCGATCGTCTGCAGCTCGCCGCGTGCGAGCATCGGCTTGAGGATGCTCGCGGCGTCGATCGCGCCTTCGGCCGCGCCCGCACCGACGAGCGTGTGCAGCTCGTCGATGAACAGGATGATGTCGCCGCGGGTGCGGATCTCCTTGAGCACCTTCTTCAGGCGCTCCTCGAAGTCGCCGCGGTAACGCGAGCCCGCGACCAGCGCGCCGAGGTCGAGCGTGTAGAGCTGCTTGCCCTTCAACG
>JAMXLJ010000155.1 GCA_024281095.1 Acidimicrobiia bacterium
GAAGGGACAGCGCAGCCGTCGGGCGGCGTCGGTGGCCTCGGCGAAGGCGGCGTCGGCCGCGTCGAGGTGCCCGAGCACGGTCTGCAGTTGGCCGATTGCCGCGGCCGCCGTGCCGGTCACGATCACGCCGGCGGCGCCGATCTGCTCACGGTAGGCGCGACAGCAACTCCGTCGATCCGACCAAATCGGTAAAGAGCACCGCCACTGTCTCCGTGCCCATCGCTGCCCACCCAGCCGCGAGCGGTCCGGCCCGACGACGACGCCCACCGCACCGCCCCCGGACAAAGCCCGGTCACGCATCATGCCCGAAACGACCCACCCCGCCTGACCTACCGCCGGCGGGGCTCGACGCGTTCAACGCCACGCCGCCGCGAGCCTTCGTCCGCGCGTGCCGGCTTTGCGAACACGACGCGCGCCTCAGAATCGATCAATCAGCACCGCCGGCGATCCTGCAGAGAGAGTTGAACCGTGCTGAGTCCAACCCGCACCCTGCGCTCACCATGTCGGTGGCGGCGTCGGGGATGGGGTCTGCCGGGTGCTCGGTGGGCGTCAGTGATGTCAAGACGCTCCCAAGACCCGACTGGGTCCCGCGGTCCAACGATGGGACGCCGGTGCGAAGATGTCGCCGAGCGGATGCGCGTCATGTCGCGCCGCGTTGAAGTGGAGGCAATCCCATGACGGACAAGTCGGTGTTCTCGGATGCTGAATGGCACGCCCTGACGGACGCGCCGCTTCTCGTGACGGCGGCGGTCTTCTACGCGGGCGAGCACGGTCCGATCTCTATTCTCAAGGAGACTGCCGCCAGCGCGCGTGCGATCGCGAAGCCAGGCGAGCGCGGCACAGCGAATGCCCTTATCGGCGAGATCGTGGCGGAGGCGAATACCAAGGAGGCGCGGACAGAGCTCAAGGAGCATCGCGGGCCGACGCCCCAGGCGGCGATCGACAATGTGCTGCACGAGCTCGAACCGGCCGCCGTCGCGCTTCGGAAGTTGCCAGCCGACGAAGCACAAGCGGTGGGCACGTGGTTCATCGACATCGCCGAAGCGGTTGCGCGGTCGGCCAAGACGGTTAACCCCGACGAGCAAGCGACGCTCGAGAAGTTGCGAGACCTCTTCGGCGTCGCGGCCTGACCCAGGGGTACGAATTCCAGACCCCCGATCGTCGGGACCCGGACCAAGCTCACGGGTCGTGCTCGGCCACGCTCTGTCAGCGGAGGCTCTCGCGCAACGGGCGCCGGCCATCACCCTGCTTGGGTGAGCCTCGTGTTCATCAACGCGGGTTCATCCACCGCGGGTGATTTCGTCGGCCGGACTGTGACGCACAATCGTCACGGTCCGGGGCCGAACCACCGGCCGGCGGTGACAGGGAGCATCCGTGAGAGCGAGACGCGATCGGTGGATCACGTGGTCATGGCTCGCCGGCTTGTGTCTCGCGGTCTCCCTGGCGGCAGCGTGTGGCTCCGGGAATGAGGCTCGACCGCCCGTGAGCCGAACGGGGGAGTCGCTTCCATCTTCACGACCCTCGTCGCCCACCACGATCGCCGCCGTGTCGACAAGCGGCTCCGGCACGACGAGCGCGGCCTCGTCCTCCTCGGTGTCCGTGTCTGCCACGACGGCTCCGAGCACCTCGACGACGAGCGCGAGCACGTCGACGTCGACGAGCACGACCGGGGCCACCACGACGAGCCGTCCAGCGGCAACCCAGAGTCCCACGACCACGGTGGTCTCGACCGGGCCCTCGACCGCAACGCCGAGCACCACCGTGGGTGTCGCTACCGCGCCGAGCTCGTCCAGTGGCAGCTCGACCCCGTGGGGTTGGATCGCTGCCCTTGTGATCCTGCTGCTCGTCGTCGTCGCCGCGGTTCTGATGCGGCAGCGCAGCGTCAGGCGAAAGGTCGAGCACGCATGGCAGCTCGAGGGTGCTGCAGCTGTGGACCGCGCGCGTAGCGCACGCGACGTGCTCGTCCGCGACAGCGGCGACGTCGACCAGGCCCGCCGAACGGCGGTGGGGCAACATGTCGAGAGCGCGGCCGACGCCCTCGATCGCCTGGCCGCGTCAGCCCCGAACGACGGCGATCGTTCGGCCGCGGCCTCGACGGCGGAGGCCCTCCGCGGTCTGAAGTTCGCGGCCGAGGCCGACCGGCTCCTGCGCGAGGGGGCCACGCCACCGACGGGCGAGCAGCTGCAGGAGGCGGACCAGAGCTCTCGCGACAGGATCGACGATCTCGACCGCGCGCTCGGACGCCTCGAAGCCCGACTCGGTGCCGTCCCCACCAAGTTGGGACACGATGCGCGCCTCTGACGGCAGGTTGTGTCCGAACGACATGTTGGCTATGGACGCTGAGAGGCAACGATGTCGCATTCCACGTTCCGTGCCGTGTTGGTGGACATGGATGGCGTCCTGATCCGCGAGGATCACGCCATTCCGGGCGCGGCGGAGCTGCTGGGTCGGCTCGGCGAGCTGAAGATCCCTTTCCTCGTGCTGACCAACAACTCCATGTACACGCCCCGCGACCTGGCGGCGCGACTTGCCGTGAATGGCCTCGACATCCCGGAAGACTCGATCTGGACCTCGGCGCTCGCAACTTCGCGCTTTCTCGAAGAGCAGCGACCTGGCGGCAGCGCGTTCGTGGTGGGGGAATCGGGCCTGACCACCGCCCTCTACACGGCGGGTTACACGCTCACCGACCGCAACCCCGACTACGTCGTGCTCGGCGAGACGCGCACGTATAGCTTCGAGCGGATCACGAAGGCGATCCAGCTGATCGCGCGAGGAGCCCGGTTCATCGCAACCAATCCCGACACCGTCGGCCCCGGGCCTGCCGGGCCGTTGCCGGCCACCGGTTCGGTTGCCGCACTCATCAGCCGGGCCACGGGCGTCGACCCCTACTTCGTCGGCAAGCCGAACCCGCTGATGATGCGCTCGGCGCTGAACGCGATCGAGGCGCATTCCGAGGAGACGCTGATGATCGGCGACCGGATGGACACCGACATCGTCGCCGGCCTCGAGGCGGGTCTCCGCACCGTTCTCGTGCTGACCGGCGTGACGGCGCGCGACATGGTCGATCGCTACCCCTACCGGCCGTCTCGCATCGTCGGCTC
>JAMXLJ010000156.1 GCA_024281095.1 Acidimicrobiia bacterium
GTCTCGTCGTCATCGTGCCCGTCACCGTCGCCCGGGCGATCGTGAGTCACAGCGTCAGCGACTTCGACCACAGCGCCTGGGCGGTGGTGTTCTTCTTCGCGATCCTGTTCGCGTACGGGCTCGCGGGGTGGGTTGCGGGCGGGAGCGCCTCACGCGCACCGCTCACCAACGGAGCGCTCGCGGGGTTCGGCGCGCTGGTGTTCTGGCTGCCCCTGCGCATCCTCATCTGGGCCATCCGCCACGACCATCGCGGCCTGTTCTCCGGTCCCAGGCCCGCGATCACAGTCGGTGAGCTGTTCGGCGCGCTCGTGCTCGGGACGGCCGTGGGCATCATCGGCGCCCTGCTCGGGGCCCGGCGCGCGTCGCGATCCTCCGGTTCGATCTGAAGACGCTCGTTGCCCGCCGGCACGGCGCGACAATGGATGGTGCGGTGGCGAGCCGGCCGGGCGGCCGCGTGCCGGCGCCCTCGCGAGAGCGACGGCGACCGGTCCGAGGAACGTCCGGACTCCACAGGGCACGGTGCTGGGTAACTCCCAGTCGGGGTGACCCGCAGGAAAGTGCCACAGAGAACAGACCGCCGATGGCGTGGCGACACGCACAGGCAAGGGTGAAACGGTGCGGTAAGAGCGCACCAGCGCCCGGGGCGACCCGGGCGGCTCGGCAAACCCCACCCGGAGCAAGGCCAGACAGGGGGAGGACGGCCCGTCCGACCGGGGCTCAGGCCCCGAGACCCCCGGGTAGGCCGCTGGAGCCGGCGGGCAACCGCCGGCCGAGAGGGATGGCCGCCCCGGGCCCATACGGGCCCGGACAGAATCCGGCGTACAGGCCGACTCGCCACCGCACCCTCCCCGCCCACCAGCGGGAACGCGGGAACTGCGGCCCTGACCAGCAGAAACGGAGCCTCGTCCACTCGCAGCGTTTCGCAGCGTTCTCCGCTGTTTGGCACCACTTTGCGGCCAACGCGCGGCCAGGCGGACCAGGCCGCGGCCCTGCCCTACCTCCAGCGATCGTTCCCCGTCGCGAGGTTGATGGCGTGCAACGTCGTGGCCGAGGCCCCAGTCGTCGCGTAGACCGTGTCCCCCGAGATGGCCGGGCCGCCGAACCCCCCAGTCTTCGTCCAGCGCACCGCGCCGGTCTGCGTGTCCCGGGCGACGATCGATGACGTGTTGTCGTTGCTGACCGACAACACCAGCCCGCCGCCGACGACTGGCCGCCGGCCCAGGCCGCTCCAGCGGATGGTCAGACCCTGGACACTGACGGGCGTGATCGTCTGCTCGGTCGGGTTCCATCCGCTGTGCCCGGTGTCGAAGCCGTACTGCGACCAGTCGCAACCGGCGAGTACCACGAACATCAGGGCCGCCAGCGCGTACGGCCCAGAAACCCTCACCCGAACCCCCTCACGCAGAGACCAGCACGACGACTTTCCCAGCCAGTATGCCGTCACATTGACGAAAAGATCGCCGCGGGCACACCGCGCGCATGGTGCTAGCTACCTGGGCCGGCGATGCAGCGCGTGCTTCTCGAACCAGTGACGCGTCTTGACCTTTCGCCATTCGAGCGACCGTTCGCCCGGGCGGTACGCGGACGTCCGTCGCTTCAGCACGATGCCTTCGACGCCGTGCTCTTCACACGCGGCGAACAGGTACGGCGCCGTCATCCCATCCCATGACTGCACGACCGTGAGTGCCGGGCCGAGGTCGAGTGCGTCGAGACGCGCACGCCGGGATTGGTAGGTCTCGTCGATCATCAACTTGCCGTCGAGCCACAACAGGTCGAACGCAACGACGGTGAGCGACCCGCGCCGACGAGCGGCGACTGCGGGCGCGACGCGGTAGAAGTCGCCGGCCCGGCCCGCGTTGGCGACGAGTTCGCCGTCGAGCACTGCGGAGAGCCCGAGTTCCCGGAGGGATGAGAACTCCGGCAGCTGGTCGGTGATGTTCCGTCCGCGCCTTGTACGGATGGTGACGCTGCCGGGTTCGATGCCGACGGTGACGCGCCAGCCGTCGAGTTTCGGCTCGCAGGCGTACCGGTCGAGGCGGTCGGTCGGGATGCCTTGGGTTGCGAGCATCGGGTCGACCATCGGTAGCACGGGCGCAAGGATGCCATCCAAGGCTCGTTTGGTCATGCGTAAGAAGAACCGCCGGCCAGGTCTTCGGTGGCGGCCGGTCTGTCGGCTGCCGGAACTCCAGCGTCGGAGCCGCAATCCTGGCCCGCGTCTGGTTGGGTCGCCTCTCGACTGCACGCTCGTCGCCGCGGTACGTTCGCCGTGCGGAACGGGGGTGCGCCGATGACGCGACACGTTCGACGGTCGGTGGTGGCGTTCGTCGCGGTGATCGGGCTCGCTGGGTGCTGGCTGCAGCCGGGTTTCGATTCGGAGCGTGGGGGTTTCAACCCGTCGGACGGTGCGATCACCACCGCAAACGTCACGGGATTGCACCAGCACTGGGCCGTGCCGATCGGCGGTTCGGTGTACGACCCGGCCGTATTTGCGGGCGGGGTCTACGCCGCTGCCGGCGGGTTCTCCGGTGGTGGCGCACCGTCCACGGTTCGTCTGCTCAACGCGAGTGATGGTGCGACGAAGTGGAGCAGCGTGCTCGAGAACGTGTCGGGCTCGCCGCTCACCCCCGGGCCTCCCACCCTCTTAGGCAATGCGTTGTACGTGCCCCTGTTCAGCTACACGCCGCTGGCGTCAGATTCGATTCGCGTGTTCGATGCAACCAACGGCTCGAGTCGGTCCCCGATCGCACAGCGAACCAACGTCGTGATCGCGCACGACACGAGACTGGTGGGAAGCCAGGGCGAATGCACCGACACCTTCGAGTGCATGGCGTCGTTGTGGGTGTACAACACCGTCGGAACCGGCTCGTGGGAGGCGTTTCGAGTTTTCAGTAGCTTGAACGGCCGCTTCACCGGGCCGACCAGCGCCGCGGTGGGACCGAACCGGATGGTCATCGGCCGGGAACGCAGCGGGACAGGCGGCGGCACGAACCTCCAGAGCTGGTCGCTCGACAAGCCGACCAACTGCACCAGCACGTCCAGCGGCGTCAACTGTCCAGCGCAATGGTCGGTCGCGGTCCCCGACCTCGTCGCCGGTCATCCGCTGCTCTCCGCTGACAATGCGACCGTGTACGCCGCGTCCGCCACCACACTGCTCGCCCTTGACGCCGGGACCGGCACGCAACGTTGGTCCGCGACCCTTGGCGCCTCGGCAAGCGCCGCCCCCGCCCTCGCGAACGGATGGCTCTACGTCCCGACCAGCAACGGCGATCTCCAGGTCTTCGCCGCGAACGGGTGCGGCCACGCGACCTGCAGTCCGGTATGGACGGCGCACACGACCAGCAGCATCGCTCAGCCGCCCGCGGTCACCTCCGGCGGCATCGTCTATACCGCGTCTGCCGACGGTGTCGTGCGCGCCTACCCCGCCGCCGGATGCGGCCACCCAACATGCACCGCGCTGTGGTCCGCCGCGACCGGCAGCACGATCACCGGCGGCCCGGTCGCCGCGCTCGGCCAGCTCTACATCGGCACCAGCGACGGACGTCTCATCGCCTACGGCCCATAAGACCACCACCCGACCGGACTCAGTCGTCGGAATCGTGGTCCTCGACGAATGCCTCCAGGTCCTGATCGCGCAGGCGGGCGACGAGGCACCATTCGCCGCGGTTGCAGGCAGGCCGGCCGTCCGTGGGCCGTGTAGAGCCGTCCCCGGGGCACACCGAAGGGCGAACATGTCTTGGCACAGTCCGGGGCGTCAAGCGGGAGTCGCCCCCTTACGGCGACGGAACGAGCGCGTACAGCCTCGTCGCGCCGGCAGCGTAGATGTGCCCTTCGGACGGTGTAAGTGATCGGATTCCCTCACGAACGTCGAAACTGGCGACTCTGCTTCCGTCGCTGAGACGGCGGACAACGACAAACTGGGTTGGCAACCCGGAATCGAACGATGCGGCTTCGCTGTCATAGAGCAGGTTGCCGGCGACCACCGGGCTTGCTCCAAGCCAGCCGGGCAACTGGGACCAACGCTGCTTCCCGCTCACCGGATCGAGGCGCAACATGGGCGAGCCGTAGACGCCAGCGACGATGGCCACGCGCGAATCAACCGCGATGAAGCCATATCCCCGGTTCCACGCCAGCGCGCCCGTTTCCGGGTGCACGGCGAACGCACCGATCCCGAGCCCACCGAACGCGCTCGCGTTGGATCCGTAAACCAGCCCGTTTGCAGCTGCCAACACACCCTTGGCGTGGCCGATCTGGGGCAACACGGTACGCAGCACGGTGCCGTCGGACTCGTTGAGTTCGGTCAGCAGGGGCTGGTCGCCATTCGGAGTCAAAAACGAAGAATCTTCGTAGACCG
>JAMXLJ010000157.1 GCA_024281095.1 Acidimicrobiia bacterium
TCGTGCGGCGGCCTCGGCCTGTCGGAGCTCGACCTCGTGCTGCTGCTCGAGGAGACCGGACGGGCCGCGATGCCGGGGCCGATCGTCGAGACGACCGCGGTCGCGCTGCCCGCGCTCGGCGCGCACAGCCTCGCGGTACGGGTCGCGGCCGGCGATGCGATCGTCGCGGTCGGCGTCGGTGGCGACGAGGCCGGCTTCGGTGGTGACGCGGACGCTCTCCTGCTCACCGACGGCAGCGAGTTGCATCTGCTCGACTGCGACGACGTGACCTCCGAACCGGTGCGATCCGTCGACGGCCTGCGCCGACTCGCGATGGTGAGCTGGAAGCCGAGCGCGTCGACGCGCCTCGCCGGCGAGGTCGAGTTGCACGACGCGCGCGACCGTGGCGCACTCGCCGCGGCTGCACAGCTGTGCGGCGTTGCCGCGCACCTGATCGACGTCACGGTCGACTACGCGAAACAGCGCCATCAATTCGGCGTTCCGATCGGCACGTTCCAGGCCGTGAAGCATCACTGTGCGAACGCCGTGCTCGCGCTCGAGTATGCGCGCCCGGTCGTGTACCGGGCGGCGTACTCGATGGCGCTGGTGGATGGTGAACGGTCGGTGCACGTGTCGATGGCGAAGGCGTACGCGTCGGACGCAGCACGCCTCGCGGCCCGTGTCGCGCTGCAGGTCCACGGCGCCATCGGCTACACGGCCGAGCACGATCTCCAGCTCTGGATGAAGCGGGCGTGGTCGTTGTCGGGTGCGTGGGGCGACGCCCCGTTCCACCGCCGGCGCGTCGCCGACGCGGTGCTCGGGCCGGGCTGACCGGCCGCGGCGTGTCGATCTGCCGGTCAGTGCACCCAGACCGGCATGCCGACGTAGGCGATCGCGTACACCTTGTCCTGTACCGCGATGGGTACCCGCACGCAGCCGTGACTCGCGGGGTAGCTCGGTACCGAACCGAAGCCGTGAACGCCGTAGTTGCCGCGGAACCACAAGGGCTTGTACACCGAGCCGTTCTCGGTGCGCACCCAGCCGCCCTGCATCGAGTAGATCGCGTAGCGGCCGGGCGGCGTCGGTGTGCTCGGCTTGCCCGTCGACACGTGCGTGGTCAGCACCACATTGCCGTTGCGCCAGACCGTCATCGTCTGACTCGCCAGGTTGACGTCGATGAGATCACCGGACCCGTTCGCCGTCCCCGGCACCGGGCCGCATGCCGCGACCGCGCCGAGCGACAACACCAACAGCACGACCCCGAACACCACACGTCCACGTCGGTTGCCCATGGAGAGCCTGTCGGCGGGAGCGCGATCGAGATGAGCGGCCGGTGAGAAGATGATGCGATCGACCTAGCCGCGACGTGTCGCGCGGTTACGGTGCCCAACCTCCGTCGGGGCGGCGCTGCCAGCCGGAGCCGGCCATCGTGCCGCCGTCGACATGGAGGGTCGTGCCGGTGACGAAACGCGACAGCTCCGAGGCGAGATACACGGTTGCGGCCGCGCAATCGTCGGGAGTTCCCCAGCCGAGCGGGATCTTGGCCGTGTAGCCGTCGTGCGGGCCGCCGCCGTGTGCGGCCTCGCTCAACGACGCGTCGCCGGGCGTGGGGATGGCGTCGGGAGCGATCGTGTTGACGCGGATCCCGCGGTCCGACAGCTCCAGTGCCAGCGTGCGTGACAGGCTCTCCACCGCGGCTTTCATCGCCGCATAGATGCCGAAGCCCGGCGCAGCGCGGAAGGCCTCGATCGAGGTGATGTTCACGATCGAGCCGCCGTTGGTCATGAGCGGCACGCAGCCCCGAACGAAGTGCGTCACCGAGGTGAAGTTCTCGTCGACCAGCGCCCGTTGGCCCTTCGGGCTCACGTCGAGGAAGTGCGCGTGGAAGCCGCCGCCGGCGTTGTTGACGAGCACGTCGACGCGGCCGTAGCGGTCGTGCACCTCGGCGATGAACGCGTCCACGGCGTCGGCGTCGCGGACGTCGAGCACGGTTGACACCACGCCGCGACCCGACTCCTTCACCGAGTCCGCCGTCGCCTCGAGCCCGTCGGCTTGCCGATCGCAGATCGCGAGGTCGGCGCCGAAGCGGGCGAGCGCGAGCGCCGTGGCCTCGCCGATGCCCTGCGCGGCACCGGTCACGACAGCCACCTTGTCTTCGAGCGAGACGGCAGTGTCGTCGAGCACGGGTCAGACCATGTCCAGGGAGAGCATGCGGATCGCGTTGCCGCGCAGGATCTTGTAGACCGCGTCGTCGGGCAAGCCCGCCATCAGTTCCTTGGCGACCTGCTTGGTGTCGGGCCACGTGGAATCCGTGTGCGGGTAGTCGGTCTCGAACGTGATGTTGTCGACACCCACGCGCTCGAGCGACTCGATCCCGTGGCGGTCGCGGAAGAAGCAGCCGAACACCTGGCGGTAGTAGTACGTCGACGGCGGCTCTGGAACGATGTCGCGCACGCCGCCCCAGGCGCGGTGCTCACGCCAGACGTCGTCGGCGCGCTCGATGACGTAGGGGAGCCATCCGATCTGACCCTCGGAGTACGCGAGGCGCAATGTCGGGAACCGTACGAGCACACCGGAGAAGAGGAAGTCCGACAGCGACGCCATCGCATTGTTGAAGCTCAACGTGGCCGCGACCGCGGGCGGTGCGTCACCCGATGTCGCCGGCATCTTCGACGACGACCCGATGTGCATGCACACGACCGTGTTGCTGTCCTGGCACGCGGCGAAGAACGGATCCCAGTAACCGCTGTGGATGCTCGGCAGGCCCAGGTGCGGCGGGATCTCGCTGAAACAGACGGCGTGCGTACCGCGTGCCGCGTTACGGCGAACTTCGGCGGCCGCGGCCTCGGCGTCCCACAGGGGGATGAGGCACAGCGGGATGAGCCGGCCGCCGCTCTCGCCGCACCATTCCTCGACCATCCAGTCGTTGTAGGCCACGACGCACGCAGCCGCGAGCTCGCGGTCCTTCGCCTCGAGGAAGGTCTGGCCGCAAAAGCGCGGGAACGTGGGAAACGACAACGACGCGTCGACCCAGTTCATCTCCATGTCGTCGAGGCGGGCCTTCGGGTCGTAGCAGCCGGGGCGCATCTCGTCATAGGTGATGGGCGACATCGTCATGTCGTCGCGGTCGAACCCGACTGCGGCCACGTGACGCTTGTTCACGTAGACCAGGTCCTCGTACACCCAGCAGTCGCCCTTGGGACCGTCGGGGTCGAAGGTCTGGCGGTACGTGCCGCCGCCGATGTGCTCCATCGTGCCGATGCCCCGACGCTCCACCTTCGGCCCGCGGTCACGGAACTTCTTCGGCAGCCAGGTCTCCCAGACGTGCGGTGGCTCCACGACGTGGTCGTCGACGCTCACGATCCGGGGCAGCCCACCACTGCGCAGGTCGTTCCCGGTCATCAGCGCCTCCCGTGCCGCGGGGTCAGTGGGACCTCGTCTGGCCGGACCCCGATCTGACGTGCCGTCAGCAAAACCTACACCGGCCCGGGGATCACGGGGCGGGCCGCCACGTGCCGTTGCCGTGCCGTTGACGGGCTCCCCGGCGGGGCGTAGCTTCCGTTCGATCCAGCGATCGATCGTTCGATATTGCGAACGAAGTTCGCCGCCGAAGGGGGACTGGTGAAGCTCGACCTGCTCTACGAGATCGACGTCCCGAAGCCCTGGCCGGGCCCGCACCCGTACGGCCAACGCGAGGCCGAGCAGCGGGCGTACCGGGAGGCTTTCGAGCAGATCAAGCTGGCCGACGGGCTGGGCTTCAACACGACCTGGCACGTCGAGCACCATTTCCGAGAGGGGCGCTCCCACTCGCCGGCGCCCGAGGTGATCGTCGGCGCGCTGTCGCAGTGCACCGAGAACCTGCGTCTCGGGTTCGGAGTGACGCTCATGCCGCACGCGTTCACGCCGCCGATGCGCGTCGCCGAGAAGGTTGCGACGGCCGACATCCTTTCCGGTGGCCGGGTCGAGTGGGGCACGGGTCGCTCGACGCCGATGGAGCAGATCGCGTTCGGCGTGGACCGCGAGCAGAGCCGCGACCAGTGGCAGGAGGCGATCGAAGCGGTCGTGCGCATGTGGGAGGAGGAGTACTTCGAGTTCCACGGCAAGTACCTCGACTTCCCCCGGCGCATGGTGACGCCCAAGCCGGTGCAGGATCCGCACCCGCCGTGCTGGATGGCCGCCACGAGCGAAGGCAGCAGCGCGGTCGCGGGCAAGCTCGGTCTCGGTCTCCTGTCGTTCGCGATCCTGCAGCCGATCCAGAAGATGGGCCAGCACATCGCGCAGTACCGAGAGGCCGCATCAGCACCGGAGCCGCTCACGCGCGTCGTGAACGACCGCGTCGCCGCGTACACACTCGTGCATTGCGCGGAGTCGCTCGCCGAATGCGAGAAGAACGGCATCTGGGACTCGGTGTGGTGGTGGTACAAGAACCTCGCCGAGTTCACGCTCGAGTGGGAGCTGCCCAACGTGTCGCAGCAGGAGCGCGACGCGGTGTTCCCGCTGTTGAAGAAGCAGATCGAGGGAAACTTCGACGTCCGCGACTTCCACGAGGCCGACATGATCATCGTCGGTGACCCCGATCAGTGCCTCGAGAAGATGTTGCGATACGAGTCGCTGGGTGTCGATCAGCTGATCTGCTACGTGCAGTTCGGCCACCTGTCGCACGAGTCGATCATGCGCACCATCGAGCTGCTCGGCACCGAGATCATCCCGAGGCTCGCGGCCCGCGACGTCGACACGACGGTCTCGGTCACCGCTTCGTGACCGAGCGGCGGTGAAGCGGCCGGAGCAACCCGAGGCGTTCCTGCGCGGCTGCGCGTGGCCGGCGGGCGCAGGCGTCGCCTATCCGCGCGCGGATCCGTCCGACTTCGCCCGCCTGCCGATCGACACGTGGGGAACCGCGCAGCTGCCCGTGACGGTGCGCCTCGAGCTCGTCGGCGACGCCGAGACGGTGGAGATCGAGTACGTCACCATCACCGACGAGCTCGGCTACCGGGGGCCGGGTGCGGGCACGAAGTTCGCGTTGTGGCGCGGTGGCGCGCAGGTGGCCGACGAGGCCGTGGTCCTCGGCGAAGGCGGCGTCCGGCTCGCGTCGGGCGCGGCGACGTGCGGTGCGGATGTCCCGGCCATCGTCTATCTCCCGGAGGGCATGAAGCCAAGGGTTCTCGAAGTGCGCGGGATCGGCGGCTCGATCGAGCCCGCGGCGCGCGGACCGCGGTGGGTCGCGTACGGCGACTCCATCCTCGAAGGCTGGGTCGCATCCGGCCCGGCCCGCGCGTGGCCGGCGATCGCGGCACGCGAGCTCGGACTCGACGTCGTGAACCTCGGGTACGCAGGCTCGGCGCGCGGCGAGATCGTGTCGGCCGAGCACGTCGCGTCGATTCGCGCCGACGTGATCTCGATCAGCCACGGGACGAACTGCTGGACGCGTACGCCGCACAGCTTCGACCAGATGGTCGCGAACACGTTCGCGTTCCTGGAGGTCGTGCGCCAAGGTCATCCCGACACTCCGATCGTCTTGATCACGCCGGTGCTTCGTCCCGACGCGGAGTCGACGCCGAACCGTCTCGGCGCGACGCTCGCGGACATCCGGCGCGCCATGGAGACAGCGGTCCGACGCCGTGTCGACGACGGCGACACCCGGATCACGGTTGTCAGCGGGGAGGGACGGCTCCGTCCGGAGGACCTGCCCGACGGGATTCATCCGGGCGACGCGGGCCACGAGACGCTCGCGGCCGCCTTCGGGCCCGCGATCAAGGCCGCGCTCGGCTGATGGCACGGCGCGCGCCCGCCGCCGAGCGCACCGTTGCGCTGCTCGACTTTCTCTCCTCGCGCCCCGACGAGCGTTTCGGCCTGTCCGACCTCGCGCGCCGCCTGGACATCAGCAAGGCCACCGCGCACGCGCTCACCGCGACGCTCACCGACGCGGGCTACCTCCTGCGCCATCCAGGCGACAAGCGGTACTCGCTCGGCCCGGCGCTCGTCGCCATCGGCAACGCCGCCGCGTCGCGGCAGTTCGAGGTCGTCGACTACGCGCGCGACGAGATGCGCCGGCTCGCGGAGGAGCTGCGCGTGCTGTGCGTCGCGAGCGCGGCACTCGGTGACGAGATCGTCATCCTCGCCCGCAGCGGCGACCTCGGGCCTCTCGCGCCGAGCGTCCAGGTCGGTCACCGCCTGCCGCTCGCACCGCCGCTCGGCACCGTCTTCATGGCCTGGTCGCCGGCGGCCGTCATCGACGCGTGGCTCCGGCGCCTCGGCCCGGGCGCGAGCGACGCGGAGGTGGAGCGCTACCGCGCGGCGGTCGCGACGGTGCGACGGCGGGGCTATTCGCTCGCGCTCGAGGCCGACGCGCGCATCCGCCTCGGCGAGGCGCTCGCGGGGGGTGACGAGCATGTCGCGACGCTCGTCGAGGAGCTCGGGCACGAGGAGTACATCCTCGGCGAGCTCGAGCACTCGTCGTCGTACCGACTGAGCCTCGTCGCCGCGCCGGTGTTCAACGCGGACGGCGGGATCGTGCTCGTGCTCACGCTCTTCGGTTTCCGTGACGCCTTACCGGCCCGCGCCGTGCCGGCGCTCGCGGAGCGCCTGCTCGAGAGCACCGCGCGTGTCACCAAGGTGCTGCACGGTCGCGTGCCCACGGGCGCCGGCGCGTGAGCCAGACTGCTGGCCGCCCCACAACCGCGGAGAAGAACATGCAGGATCCTCGCGAAGCGTTCGACCTCGATGGGCGGATCGCCGTGGTCACCGGCGCCGGGAGCGGCATCGGTCGCGCGAGTGCCGTCATGCTCGCGGGCGCCGGCGCGTCGGTTGTGTGTGCCGATCTCGACGGCGACGCCGCCAAGGCCACTGCCGGGACGATCACCGACGGCGGCGGTGCCGCCGAGGCGACCGCGGTCAACGTGTCGCAGTCCCCGGAGGTCGACGATCTCGTCAACCGGGCGCGGCGCGATCACGGGCACCTCGACGTGATGTGCAACATCGCCGGCATCATGCACAACAGCCTCGTAGTGGACACGGAAGACGCGGATCTCGATCGCGTGCTCGCGGTCAACCTCAAAGGCGTGTTCTACGGCTGCCGGGCCGCGGCGCGTGTCATGACGGAACAGGGCTTTGGCAGCATCATCAACATGTCGTCGGGAGCGATCGACACGCCGGCACCGACGATCGTCTGCTACGCGATCGCCAAGGCCGGCGTGGCGCAGATGACGAAGACGCTGGCGGTCGAGGTCGGGCCGCACGGGGTGCGCGTGAACGCCATCGCTCCGGGGTGGATCGTCACCGGGATGACAGGACGCCATTTCACCAATCCCGACGGCACCATCGACGAGGAGCGGTTCAACGCCGTGTCCGCGCCGATGCGCAACGCGGCGCCCCTCGGCCGGGTCGGCGAGCCCGACGACATCGCGTACGCGGTGCTGTATCTCGCGTCGGACGCATCGAGCTTCGTCACAGGTCAGATCCTGCGGCCGAACGGCGGCCTTTCGATCCCGTAGTCTCGTCACGTGTTCGTGCTGGTGGATCTCACCGGGCCGCGCCCGGCCGTGACGCTCGAGGAGCCGGCAGACTGCACGCGGTTCCATGTGCAGGCGAACGGCGCGCGCGATCCGTCACTCCTCGCCACCGCGCTGTCCGCCGCCGGCGCCGGGCGGATGAAAGGTGAGGACGCGCTGGTCTCGATCGACGCGGTGCGCGCCATGGCTTCTGGACGCGTCGGCGACGGCTGGGCCGCCGACTTCGCCAAGATGCTCGACTACGCGCGCGGCAAGGGTTGGCTCGACGACGCCGGCGACGCGATCCAGGCCCACGTCGAGTGGCAGTCACGGGAGCGAAACGAAGCTCCGCCAAGCGCAGCCCGTCCGAGCGGGAGCGTGAGTGACCCGTTGAACCCGGCGTGACGTGAAGCTCGACCTCTCGGACGATCAACGCGCACTGCGCGCGTCCCTCGCTTCCCTGCTCTCGAAGGAGTCGTCGCCGGCTCGCGTGCGCGCCGCCGAGCCCCTCGGCTTCGACCGCGACCTGTGGGCCCGGCTCGTCGATATCGGGGTGCCGGGAATGGCGACCCGCGCGTCCGGTGCATCGCTCGTCGACCTTGCGGTGGTGTGCGGCGAGATCGGGTCGCACGTGGCGCCGGCGCCCGTCGTGGAGGCGTTCGTCGTCACCCGCCTGCTCGACCGGTTCGGTGGCTGTCCCGTCGACGTCGCATCCGGGGGCGTCGTGGCCGGGTTCGCGCTCGGGCCCGCGCACGACGGCCGTTGGGGGCTGGTACCCGCCGGCGCGGTGGCAGGCGTGGTCGTCGGCCTCGACGGCGACGAGCTCGTGGCCGTTCGGTCCGAGCCGCCCGGTGTGGCGCCCGCGAACGTCGGCTCGGTGCCGATCGCGGCACGCCCGACCGCAGGCGAGCGATCGGTGCTCGCGTCGGGCGACGAAGCCGTCGCGGCGTGCGAGCACGCGATCGATGAATGGCGGGTGCTCACCGGTGCCGCGCTGGTGGGCCTGGCGCGCCGCGCGTTGGACCTCGGTGTCGAGTACACGAAGAACCGGCATCAGTTCGGTGCACCCATCGGCTCGTTCCAAGCGGTGCAGCAGCGCCTCGCTGACGTCGCCACTGAGGTCGAAGGCGCACAGTTGCTCGTGTACGAGGCAGCGGCCGCCTTGGGTGCCGCACCGGAACGCTTTTCGGTGCTCGCGCCGATGACGTTCTTCTCCGCGGCGCGCACGGCGGCCGCGGCGACGGCGTGGAGCCTCCACTTCCACGGCGGGTACGGCTTCATGCTCGAGTACGACGTGCAGCTGTACTTCCGGCGGGCGAAGGCGTGGCCGCTGCTCTTCGGCGACCTCGACCGTGAGCTGGCCCGCCTCGGTGACCGGCTGTTCGACGCGGAGTCCGCCCGTCGTGCGCCGCCGCGCCACGAGCCCGTCGACCCGGAATCACTCGACTTCGCGCTGGGCGAGCGAGCCGAAGCGTTCCGAGCCGAGGTGCGGGCATTCTTCGCCGAGCACATGACGGACGAGGTCGCCGATCGGGTCCACGAGACCGGCACGATCCACGACTGGTCGTTGCACCGTGCGCTCGCCGAGCGCGGGTGGCTCGCGGCGTCGTGGCCGCGAGACCTCGGTGGTCAGGAGCGCGATCCGTTCGAGATGGTCGCATTCGACGAGGAGGTGGCGCGCGCCGGTGCGCCGATGGACGGTTGGGGCACCACGGAGCTCGTCGCGCGCACCATCGCGATGGCGGGCAGCGAAGAGCAGCGTCGCGAGATCATTCCGCGGGTCCTTCGAGGCGAGATCCTCGTCTCACTCGGCTACAGCGAGCCCGACGCGGGCTCCGACGTCGCCTCGGTGACGACGAGGGCGGCGCGCGATGGCGACGAGTGGGTCGTCAACGGGCAGAAGATGTTCACGACGATGGCGCACGAGGCGCACTACGTGTTCCTGCTCACACGTACCGATGCCTCGCTGCCGAAGCACCGCGGGCTCACCATGTTCCTCGTCCCGCTGGACGCGCCGGGTGTGGAGATCCACGCGGTGCACACCTTGGGTGGTGAACGTACCAACGTCACCTTCTACAACGACGTCCGCATCCCGGACTCGGCGCGCGTCGGAGAGGTCAACGGTGGTTGGGAAGTGATGACGGTCGCGCTCGCCTTCGAGCGCAATCCGACGGCCAACGGAGAGGCGATCCGCCTGCTCGACCGGGTCACGGGCTGGGCCCGGGCAACCGGCGCGCTCGACGACGCGTCCGTGCGGGCCCGTCTGGCCC
Source organism: Acidimicrobiia bacterium (assembly GCA_024281095.1). Lineage (GTDB taxonomy): Bacteria > Actinomycetota > Acidimicrobiia > IMCC26256 > JAMXLJ01 > JAMXLJ01. The sequence continues at coordinate 9,737 of JAMXLJ010000157.1, forward strand.
GTGTCGCGATCGACAACGAGGTAGGCCGGCTGCTTGCGTACCGGATGGCCTGGGTGAGCGCGCAGGGCGAACTTCCGATCGTGGAAGGTTCGATGGCGAAGCTGTTCGCAACCGAGGCGTTCCAACGCGCGAGCGCGGATCTGCTCGACCTCCTCGGCCCCGAAGCGGTGTTGCAGCGCGGCGCGCCGGGCGCACCGGCCGGTGGGTGGGTCGAGCACGCCTTCCGCCACGCCGTCGTGACCACGATCTACGCAGGGAGCAGCGAGATCCAGCGCTCGATCATCGCCGAGCGCGGCCTCGGCCTCCCCCGCTCCCGCTGACGCCCCACCCACCGAGGGTCAGGGGTCAGGGGTCAGGGGTTGAGGAGGGGGGCGACCTCGGAGCCGAACGCGTCGATCTGGTCGAGCAACTCCTGGAGGGTGCGGTTGCGGAAGCGCACCTGCAGGTGGTGGACGCCCATGTCGCCGAACTGGCGGAGGCGCTGGGCGATGTGGTCGGGCTTCCCCGAGAGGGTGTGCGCGCCGACGTCCCAACCGGGCTCGCCGACGTAGAGCATCTCGGTGACCACGCCGATGTCGATCGGGTCGTCTCCTCGCGTGCGCTTCCGGTGTTCGAGGAGGTACGCGATCGACCCTGGCATCTCGTCGCGCGGCGTGCCCTGCGGCAGCCAGCCGTCGCCACGTTCGGCGGCCCGGCGCAGCGCCGGCTTCGACGAACCCCCGACCCAGATCGGCACGCGGGACTGGCGCGGCCGCGGCGCCATGCCGGCGTCGTGCACCCGGAAGCGCGCGGTCTCGATCTCGGGATACTCGTGGTCGAACGCGGCTCGCACGACGTCGATCACCTCGTCGGTGATCGGGCCGCGCTCCGCGAACGGCACGCCGAGCAGCGCGAACTCGCTCTCGAGGTGCCCGGTGCCGACGCCGAAGATGGCACGGCCGCCGGTGAGCTCGTCGAGGGTCATGAACGACTTCGCGGTGACGAGTGGGTGCCGGTACGGCGCGACGTAGACGTGCGACAGCAGGCGCACGTTGGCGGTCACGGCGCCGAGGTACCCGAGGGTGGCAACGGTGTCGTACCAGGTCGTGCCCATGCGCTCGTCGGCAGGCCGGGGGATGGCCACGTGATCGCATACCGCGACGTAGAAGAAGCCGGCGTCGTCGGCGTGCTGTGCCATCGCCACGAGCTCGTCGCGCCCCGCTTGCTCCTCCCACTCCTCGACGAACAGCTTGCTCTGGGCCTGCACCTGCAGCTGCATGCCGTAGACGAGCTGACCTTCGGGGACGATCGACGTCATCGGTATCTCCTGTTCGACCGTGGTTACTGCGCAACCGCGCCGGCGTCGACGGGCAGCGCCACACCGTTGACGAACGAAGCCGCGTCGCTGCACAGCCACACCGCGGCTTCGGCCATCTCGTCGGGCGTGGCCATGCGGCCGAGCGGCGACGCCATCGTCATCATCTTCTCGATGCCGGCATCGCCGCCGATGTACGCCTCGATCATGGGCGTGCGTGTCGTTCCGGGACAGATCGCGTTGACGCGGATCCCCTGACGCACGAACTCCAGCGCGGCCGACTTGGTGAGGCCGACGACTCCATGCTTGCTCGCGACATAGGCGGGAAGGGCCGCGAACCCGACCAGGCCCGCGCCCGACGACGTGTTGACGATCGCACCACCGCCGCTCTCGAGCATGCGCGGGATCTCGTGCTTCATGCACAGCCATACGCCCGTCAGGTTGAGCGCGAGGGTGCGGTTCCACTGCTCCTCGGTGCACTCGACCACCCCGGCGGCGACGCCGCTCATCCCCGCGTTGTTGTGCGCGAAGTCCAGCCGGCCGAACGCCTCGACCGCGGCGTCCACCATTGCCGCCACCGAGTTGCTGTCCGTCACGTCGGTGTGCACGTACGTGGCGTCGGTTCTTCCTTCGGCCTGCACGAGCTTGACGGTCTCGGCGCCGTCGTCGTCGTTCACGTCGGCGATCACGACGCGCGCGCCACGGCGCGCGAATGCGAGCGCCGATGCCCTTCCGATGCCGGTCGCGCCCCCGGTGACGATCGCGACCCGGCCCTCCATGTCGTTCATGTCTCTCCAAACGCCGCAGCCGGGCGACCGTACCGCGGTTCGAGGACCCGCCGCTGACGGTCCATCAGATCCGGGAGTAGCATTCCTGTATGCGTGAGTTCCCGAAGATCATCTCCGTCGACGATCACGTGGTCGAGCCGCCCAACGTCTGGCAGGACCGGCTTCCCGCCAAGTACAAGGACGTCGGCCCGCGGGTTCTCCGTGCGCCGGTCAAGGAGATGACGTTCATCGGCGGCAAGCTCACGGTCGTTCCCGGTGAGCCCGGCGACCCGGGCGAGCCGGTCGACTGGTGGTTCTACGAGGACCTGCGGCGGCCGCTGATGCGCCTCGACGCCGCGGTCGGGCACGACCGCGACGACATCACGATCGAGGGCACCACCTACGAGTGGATGCGTCCCGGCGCGTACCAGGTGGCTCCCCGCCTCGAGGACATGGACGCAAACTGGATCGAAGCCTCGTTGTGCTTCCCGACGTTCCCGCGCTTCTGCGGACAGACGTTCCTCGAGGCCAAGGACCACGACCTCGGGAAGTTGTGCGTCGAGGCGTACAACGACTGGATGGTCGAGGAGTGGTGCGGTGAATCGAACGGCCGCCTCATCCCGCTGATCATCGTCCCGCTGTGGGACGCGCAGCTTGCCGCGGCGGAAATCCGTCGAAACGCGGCGCGCGGTGTGCACGCGGTCTGCTTCAGCGAGATCCCGCCGTTCCTCGGGCTCCCGTCGGTGCACCAGGCCGACAACTACTGGGACCCGTTCTTCGCCGCGTGCGCGGACACCGACACCGTGATCTGCATGCACATCGGCTCGTCGTCGAAGATGCCGTCGACGTCGGCCGACGCGCCGCCGGCCGTCGGGTCCACGCTCACGTTCGCGAACGCGTGCTACTCACTCGTGGACTGGCTGATGTGCGGCGCGTTCAACCGGTTCCCGAACCTCCAGATCGCGTACTCGGAGGGTCAGATCGGCTGGATTCCCTACGTGCTGGAGCGGGCCGACGTGGTGTGGCAGGAGAACCGCGCGTGGGGCGGCGTCGCCGAGAAGGTGCTCGAGCCGCCGAGCCAGCTCTTCCGTGACCACGTGTACGGCTGCTTCTTCGACGACGCGCACGGGCTGCGTTCCATCGAGGACATCGGCGTCGAGAACGTCACGTACGAGAGCGACTACCCGCACTCCGACTCGACGTGGCCCCGCACACGCGAGATCGCGGAAGCTCAGACCAAGGGCCTCGACGACGACGTGATCGTGAAGATCATGCGCGGCAACGCCATCAAGATGCTGAGCCTCGACGTTCCCGAGTAGCCGGGCGGTCGGGCTCAGCTCTTCGTGTGCAGCGCCTCGCGCAGGGCCGCGTGGGCGTCGGCCGTCGCCTGCTTGGCCCCTTCGAGCACCGCGACCATCGAGAAGAACCCGTGGAACACGCCGTCGTATCGCAGGATCGCGAACGGGACGCCCGCGTCGGCGAGCTTGTGCCCGTAGGCTTCGCCTTCGTCGCGCAGCGGGTCGAACTCGGCGGTGATCACCATGCCGGGCGGAAGGCCACGCGCGTCGGCGACCCGCAATGGCGACGCGTAGGGATGCGCGCCCTCCTCGTCGGACGACAGGTACTGGCGCCAGTACCACTCCATCGACGTGCGCCGCAGGAAGTACCCCTCGGCGTTGTCGCGGTACGAAGGCGTGTCGAACGAGAAGTCGGTGACGGGGTAGACGAGCAGCTGGAAGCAGATCGGAGGGCCGCCCCGATCGCGGGCCATGAGCGGCACCGCGGCGGCGAGATTGCCGCCCGCGCTGTCGCCGGCGACGGCGAGCCGATCCGGGTCGGCACCGAGCTCGTCCGCGTGGTCGTAGACCCATTGCGTCGCTGCGTACGCATCCTCGGCCGCGGCGGGAAACTTGTGCTCGGGCGCCAGCCGGTAGTCGACCGACACGACGACCGCCCCGACACCGTTCGCGAGTGCGCGGCACGTGCCGTCGTGGGTGTCGAGATCGCAGATCGTCCAGCCGCCGCCGTGGAAGTACACGACGATCGGAAGCGCCGGGCCGCCGATTGGCTGCGGGCGGTACACGCGCACGGGGATGTCGCCCGCAGGCCCCGGAAGGTCGCGGTCGTACACGATCGCGACTGCCTCGGGCTCGCCGACGGCGGGCGGCATCGCCTTTGCGATGGCGCGGGCCTCGACCGCGGAGAGGGACTCGACCTGCGGAAACACCTGCTCCATGGCCTCGATGACGGCGCGGGCCACAGGGTCGAGCGGCATTGCGTACCTCCTCGGCGGTTCGAGGGCAGCGTCGCATGTGGTCGCGTTGCACGGCAAGACAGCCCGGTGTAGGACAGGGCGTGCCTGCCCCGGCGAAGAAGCCGTCGATCGACGCGCTTGCCGCGGAGTATCGCGACACCGGCGCATGGGACGGCACCACTGTCGCATCGGTCGTCGCCCGCAACGCGCTCGAGCGCCCCCACGCGACCGCTTTCGTGACCCTCGACGACCGTGTCACGTGGCGCGAGTACGACGCCCGCTCGAGCTGGCGCGCCGGCGCCCTTTGCCGTTTCGACGCCGGCTCCAAAATCGCGGTGTTGGTGCCCGACGGCCCGTTGGTGCACGAGGTGTTCGTCGCCGCGGAGCAGGCGGGGCTCGTCGTGGTCGGGATCGGACCGCGCGCAGGCGAGCGTGAGATCGACCACCTCGTCGCGCGAACCGGCGCGGTCGCACTTGTCGCGTCGTCGAGGCATTCCGGTATCGCGCAGCGAATGGGTGTCCCGCTGCTCGACCCCGAGCGCGAGTGGCCTCGTGCCGGGGTCGACCCGCCGGGCCACGCGATGAGCTCGACGGATGTGTTCCTGCTCAACTCGACCTCGGGCACGACGGGCCTGCCGAAGATCGTGATGCACTCGCAGGCGCGGTGGACGTTCTTCCATCGCCTCGCCGTCGAGGCCGCCGGCCTCCGGAGCGACGATGTGTTCATGAGCGTGATCCCCGCGCCCTTCGGGTTCGGCTTGTGGACCGCGCACTTCACACCCGCGCTGCTCGGTTCACCGTGCGTGCTCATGCGGCGCTTCGACCCGGAGCAGTGCCTGCAGCTGATCGAACGCGAGCGCGTCACCGTGCTCGCGTGTGTCTCGACCCAATTTGTGATGCTGCTCAACTCGCCGGCGTTCGACGCCCACGACCTCTCGAGCCTGCGGACGATGTTCACCGGTGGTGAGATGGTGCCGGCCGAACGCGCCGCCGAATTCGAGGACCGCACGGGGTGTTCCGTGCTGCAGTTCTACGGCTCGAACGAGACCGGCGCCCTCAGTGGAACGACGCGGCGTGACCCGCCGGAGCGACGCCTGCGCACCGCGGGCCGCGTGATTCCGGAGATGAAGGTGCGTCTCTTCGCCGACGACGGCCGGGACGTGACCGACATCGGCGGGCCCGGCATCGCTGCGTGCCGCGGGCCGACGAACTGCTACGGCTACTACGGCGACGACGACGCGAACGCGCAGCTCTACACCCGCGATGGCTGGATGCTCACCGGCGACATCTGCACCATCGACCGCGACGGCTATCTCACCGTGGCGGGGCGCAGCTCCGACTTCATCATTCGCGGCGGCAAGAACATCAGCGCCGCGGTCGTGGAAGACGAGGTGTCCTCACATCCCGCGATCGCGCTTGCGGCCGCCGTCGCCGCACCCGACCCCGTGTTCGGCGAACGTGTCTGCGTGTACGTCGAGTTGCAGCGCGGCGCGACGCGGCCGACTCTCGACGATCTGCGCGCACACCTGGCCGCGCGCGGCGTCGGCAAGGAGTCGTGGCCGGAACGCCTCGTCGTCCTGGACGCGCTGCCCCGGTCGTCGGGCGGCAAGATCGCAAAAGGCGATCTCCGGGCCGACGTCCGCCGCCGCCTCGCATCTGATGGCGCGGTTGGGAGAGACAGGCCCGACGCGGCAACGTGACCGAACCGGCCGTGGAGTGGCGCCGGGTCCGCCTCCCATGGAACGCGTTACAGTGCGCTGACGCCCCATCAGATCTGGTTGCTGGAGGACGCGCATGACGGCGACGGTCACCGACAAGCAGTACCGGCTGCTCATCGGGGGCGAGTGGGTCGAGGGGGCGGGCGGCACCTACGACGTCGTCAACCCTGCCACGGAAGAGGTGGTCGCGCCCGCGCCCGAGGCCACGAAGGACGACGTGTACGCGGCGGCCGCCGCGGCGAAGGCGGCCTTTCCCGCCTGGTCGCACACGCCGCCAGAGGAGCGGGCCCGGCTGCTGCAGTCCCTGGCCGCGAAGCTGCGCGAGCGCACCGCCGACCTGCTCCCGCTCGTGATCGCCGAGACCGGCGCGACACTCTCGGTCGGTTCGCAACTGCAGGTCCCGCAGGCCGCGGCCCGCTTCGAGCGCTACGCGCGCGGCGCGATGGAGAACATCGACGTCCCGTTCCAGCCGTCGCTCATGCCCGCGACGCCGCTCGCTCCCGGCGCGTTGATGAACGCAGCCGCGTACCGCCAGCCGGCCGGCGTCGTCGGCTGCATCACGTCGTACAACTTCCCGCTCACCAACATGGCGGGAAAGGTCGCACCGGCGCTCGCGACCGGCAACACGATCGTCATGAAGCCCGCGCCGCAGGATCCGCTCGCGATCCTCGAGTTCGCCGCGCTGTGCGAAGAGGTCGGCTTCCCGAAGGGCGTCGTGAACGTCGTCACCGGTTCGAAGCCCGAGGTCGGAGCGGCGATGGTCGACTGCCCCGACGTCGACATGATCTCGTTCACGGGCAGCACCGCGGTCGGTGTGCGCATCTACGAGGCCGGCGCGAAGACGATGAAGCGCCTGCTGATGGAGTTGGGCGGCAAGGGCGCGTGCCTGGTCTTCGACGACGCGGACGTCGACGCCGCGGTCACCGCGCTCGTGAGCGTGTGGGGTTTCCACTCCGGCCAGATCTGCACCGCGCCGACCCGGGCGATCGTCCAGCGGGCGGTCTACGACCAGGTCGTGGAGAAGCTCGCCGCCGCCGCGCCGCACCTCAAGGTCGGCGACCCCACCCAGGCCGACACCGTGGTGGGGCCGCTGATCTCCGACGCCCAGCGCGCCCGCGTCGAGCAGTACATCACGCTCGGTAAGGAAGAAGGCGGCGAGATCGTCGTCGACGGCACGCGTCCGGCATCGCTCGACAAGGGCTACTACGTCGGCCCCACGTTGCTCGCCGGCTGCCGCAACGACATGACGCCGGTGCGCGAGGAGATCTTCGGGCCCGTCATCGCGGTCGTACCCTTCGACACCGAGGAAGAAGGCATCGCGGTCGCGAACGACAGTGAGTACGGGCTGTACGACTACGTGTACTCCCGCGACACGAGCCGCGCGTTCCGCGTCGCGAAGGAACTGCGGTGCGGTCATGTCGGTGTGAACACCGCGCAGCGGCACCATGAAGCGCCGTTCGGCGGCTTCAAGATGAGCGGCGTCGGCCGAGACGGCGGCGACTTCGGCCTCTACGCGTACACCGAGCTGCAGAGCATCATCTGGCCCGCCTGACGGCACCCGCGAGCGCGTCGAGCGTTGCCGACGCACCGAGACATGGAGAGTCGATGAAAGGCCTCGTGTACACCGGCGACAAGGCGGAGCTGGTCGACGGTCTCGACGTGCGCGCGCCCGGCCCAACCGAAGTAAAGGTCCAAATCGTCGCGGCCGGCCTGTGTCACAGCGACCTCAGCGTGATCGACGGCACCATCCCGTGGCCGGCCCCCGCGGTGCTCGGGCACGAAGGCGCCGGCATCGTCGCCGAGGTGGGCGAGGCGGTCACGAACGTGAAGCCTGGGGACCACGTCGTGCTGCACACGCTCGCCTACTGCGGCACGTGCCGTTACTGCATCACCGGCAAGCCCTACTACTGCCGCTCGAGCATGGGCAACCGCACGCAGCCGTTCACCTTGAACGGCGAGCCGGCGTGGAACTTCGCCGCTGCGTCGTTCTTCACCGAGTACAGCGTCGTCGAGGGCAAGCAGTGCGTGAAGATCCCGGACGACGTGCCCCTGGAGTCGGCCGCGCTCGTCGGGTGTGGCGTGCTCACCGGCGCGGGCGCGGTGTGGAACCGCGCCAAGCTCGAGCGCGGGCAGACCGCGGTCGTCTTCGGAGTCGGCGGCGTCGGCCTCAACGCGATCCAGGCCGCGAGGATCGCGGGCGCGAGCCGGGTGATCGCCGTCGACACGATCCCGGAGAAGGAGCTCTGGGCACGCGAGTTCGGCGCGAGCGACTTCGTGCTCGCCGGGCCCGGTGTCGACACGGTCGCAGCCGTTCGAGGGCTGTTGCCGTTCAGCGACGACGCCGTCACGGGCCCGTTCGAGGCCGGTGGCGCCGACTGGGTGTTCGACTGCGTCGGTGCGCCGGCGACGATCCGTCAAGGCGTGGACATGCTCGACTGGGGTGGCACCGTCGTCATCGTCGGTGTGCCGGCACCCACGGCGGAGTTCACGGCGCGCGTCACGCACATGACCCACGTCGAACGGGGCGTGATCGGCTGCCGGGCCGGCTCACACCGCCCGCACCACGACGTCGCGCTGATCATCGACATGTACCGCCGCGGCGTGTTCAAGCTCGACGAACTTGTCACCGCGAAGTATCCGATCGAGGAATGGCAGACCGCGGTGCATGATCTGCACGAAGGCAAGCTCGCACGCGGCGTGCTGACCCTTTCGTAGGGTCATGGCGCTCCCCGACGACGTCAAGGAGCTCGCGGCCAAGGTCAGGAATTGGGGCCGGTGGGGCTCCGACGACCAGATCGGCACGCTGAACCTGATCACCGACGAGGTCGTTCGCGACGCGGCCTCGTTCGTGCAGCAGGGCAAGCGGTTCCCCCTCGGGATCCCGCTCGACCAGAACGGGCCGCAGACTGGAGTCATCCCCGGGCGCACCAACCCGTTGCGCACCATGTTGATGATCAACACCGCGCTCACGGGCGATCCGTCCGGCTTCTGCACGAGCGACGACACGGTGACGATGGGCATCCAGGCCGGCACACACTGGGACGGCCTCGGTCACGTCAGCTACGAGGGCAGCCTCTACAACGGCGTGCCCGCGAGCGTGATCAACGAGTTCGGCGCGATGCGCCTCGGGATCCACAACGTGACGTCGCTCGTTTCTCGCGGCGTGCTGCTCGACGTTGCGCGGGCGAAGGGGGTCGAACGGCTCGACGGTGGCTATGCCATCACGGGTGACGATCTCGACGCCGCCGCGGAGCGTGGCAAGGTAGAGGTGCAGGCGGGCGACGTCATTTTGCTGCGCACGGGTCAGATGCAGCTGTTCCTCGCCGGCGACAAGGAAGCGTACGGCGCGCCTGCGCCGGGCCCGTCGCTGCAGACGGTGCAGTGGTTCCGCGATCACGACGTCGCCGCGGTCGCAACCGACAACATCACCTTCGAGGTCTATCCCTGCGAGCGTGAGGACGCGCTGCTCCCCGTGCACCTGTTGCACCTCGTCGACATGGGCATGACGCAGGGGCAGAACTGGAACTTCGAGGCCCTCGCCGCCGACTGCGCCGCCGACGGTCGCTACGCGTTCTTCCTCGATGCATCACCGCTTCCGTTCACCAATGCCGTCGGCGCGCCCGTGCAGCCGGTCGCGGTCAAGTAGGCGTACGGGCGGCCCAGCATGACGCGAAGCGACGACACCGAGGTTCCCGACTATCCGGCCAAGCTTCGCCTCGACGGGCGGAACTTCGTCGTGATCGGCGCGGGCCAAGGGATCGGCCGGCAGGCCACGCACGCGCTCGCGTCCGCAGGTGCGCGCACGTTCTGCGTCGACCTCGACCGCGACCTCGCCGACGACATCGCCAAGGAGGTCGACGGCATCGCGTGGTCGGGCGACGCGACGAAGCGCGACGACGCGGAGACCCTGTTCGCGAGCGCGCAGGCGGCCTTCGGCCGGATTGACGGCCTTGTCGACATCGTCGGCATGGCGCGCTACGCGTCGCTGCTCGAGATCGAGGACGACGACTGGAACTGGCACTTCGATATCGTGCTGCGGCACGCCTACCTCGCGATGCAGCTTGGCGGCCGCGTCATGAGCGGATCGGGCGGCGGCGCGATGGTGTTCGTCGCGTCGGTGTCGGGCATCACGTCCGCACCCCGCCACGCGGCGTACGGCGCGGCCAAGGCCGGGCTCATGTCGCTCGTGCGGACCGGTGCCGTGGAGCTCGGCCCGTCCGGTGTGCGCGTGAATGCCGTCGCGCCCGGTGTCGTATGGACACCACGTGTGTCGGGGTACCTCGGCGAGGAGGGTCGGGCCGGCAACGAGCAGAACACGCCGTTGCGGCGCGTTGCGCTCCCGGCCGACATCGCCGCCGCGATCCTGTTCCTGGCATCGGATCTCTCGTCGTACGTCACTGGGCAGACACTGGTCGTCGACGGTGGTGTCGGCGCGAAGTTCCCCTATCCGATGGGCGACCTCTGACCCGTGGCCGGCGCGCCCGTTCCGTTCACGGTCTGGTCCGACTTCTTGTGACCGTGGTGCTACGTCGCGGCGGTCCGCCTCGATCGATTGCAGGAACGAGCCGGTGATCTGGTGTCGATCGAGTGGAAGGCGTTCCTGCTCCGGCCGCACCCCGAGCCCCGCCCGCTCGAGCAGTTCCGCGCGTACACGAAGCGCTGGGAGCGACCGGCCGCTATGGAGCCGGGATGCGAATTCCACCCGTGGACGAGCGACACACCGCCGCCGACGCACAGCGTGCCCGCCGCGGTCGCGGCGCGGGTTGCGCGTCGCTTCGGAGCTGATGCCGCCCACCGCTACGACGGCGCGCTCTTCCGCGCGTATTTCACCGAGAACCGCACCGTGTCGGCGCGAGGCGTCCTCGTGGAGATCGCGGCCCAGATCGGCCTGGATCCCGAAGCCTTCGACGGCGCGCTCACCCGCCACGGCGAGGAGGAACAGCGCGCGGTGTTCGCCGCCTACCACGAGGCGGTCGAGCTCGGGATCCACGCCGTGCCCGCGGTCGTGGTCGACGGCCGCTTCCTCGTGCAGGGTGCCGTGGAGGTCGACGACTACCTGCGGGTCGTCGACCGGGCGCGCGAGCGCCGCGACGAGTAGGCGCGCGCATCTGGCCGCGTCCCGAAAGGTCGCGACAAAATGACGGTTCCGAGCGCTGAGGAGGGCACGTCTGTGGGACGTTACGACGGTCGGGTCGTCATCGTGACCGGCGCCGGCTCCGGCATCGGCCGCGCCACCGCGCTGCGGCTCGCGCAGGAAGGCGCTTCGGTCGCGTGCCTCGACGTCGTGGACGACGCCAACAAGGCGACCGCGACCGAGGCCAGCGCGTTGGGTTCCGACAGCCGCGCGCTGCACTGCGACGTGAGCGACGAGCACGCGGTGTCGGCCGTCATCGGCACGGTCACGGCCGAGCTGGGCCGGCCCTGGCTCCTGTGCAACATCGCGGGTATCGGCCGGTTCGCGCACACGCACGAGATGTCGCTCGCGGACTGGGCCCGCATCATCGCGGTGAACCTCACCGGCACGTTCCTCATGACCCGCGCGTGCATCCCGCTCCTGCTCGAGACGGGAGGCAGCATCGTCAACATCGCGTCGGTCGCGGGAATCAAGGGCCAGCCGTACAGCGCCGCATACTCCGCGTCGAAGGGCGGTGTCGCACTGTTCACACGCGCGCTCGCGGTGGAGTACGCGTTGCAGGGGTTGCGCGCCAACGCGCTCGCGCCCGGCGGTATCGACACCGCCATCACCGGGAGCTTCGAGTTCCCCGAAGGCGCGTCGATGGCGCTGATGTCGCGGATCATGCCGTACCGCTCGATGGGGAGGCCCGAGGACTGCGCCGCGCTCATCGCGTTCCTCGGGTCCGACGAGGCCCGATACATCAGCGGGGCGATCATTCCCGTCGACGCCGCCGTCACTGCCTGAGGAGGAACCCGTGGGTGTCAAGCAGCGTGACGTCATCAAGATGACGCAAGAGGAGATCGACGAATTCCTGCAGGGCCGACACTCGATGTCGATCGCCACGATGAACCACGATGGCTCCATCCATCTCGTGGCGATGTGGTACGGATTCCTCGAAGGCGCGGTCGCGATCGAGACGAAGGCCAAGAGCCAGAAGGTGTTGAACCTCCGCCGGGACCCGCGCATGAGTGCGCTCGTCGAGGACGGCGAGTCCTACGAGGAGCTGCGCGGCGTCGAGCTCGTCGGACGGGGCGAGATCGTCGACGACCCCGAGCGCATGTTCCAGCTGGGCATCAGTGTCTTCGAGCGGTACCAAGGAGGGGAATACACCGAGGAGATGCGTCCGTTCGTCGAGGTGATGTTGAACAAGCGCGTGGTCGTGAAGCTCCACGTCGACCGGGTGGTCAGCTGGGACCACCGCAAGCTCGCATGATCCGTCGGCCGGTGCCGACGGCGCCCCTCGTGGCGCTGCCGGCCGCGGTGGCGGCCGGTGTGGCGACGCTCGGCGCCGAGGCGGTGTACGCGGTGCGTCGCAGCCTTCCCAGCGTGACGGGCCATGATCCCTCGGGCGTGATCGGTGGCCAGTCCCGACCCGAGGTGACGGTGCTGCTCCTGGGTGACAGCACGATCACGGGATCCGGCCTGGAATCGCCGGACGACATCTGGATCCGTCAGGTCGCGTCGCGTCTCGGCGACCGGTGGCGGTTCCGGCTGGTGAGCCTGGCCCGCGGTGGTGCCCGCACGCACGAGGTGCTGGCCGAGCAGCTGCCCGAGGCGTTGAAGCATCGCGCCGATCTCGTCATGGTGTCGGCCGGCGCGAACGACGTGCTGTTCGTGACGCCCTTGAAGCGGGTCGTGCGGGCCCTGACGGAGATCGTCGACGCGCTCGGAGAGGTCGCGCCCGAAGTGCTGCTGACCGGCGTCGGCGATCTCGGCAACGTGCCGCGCGTGCCGTTCCCGCTCCGCCTGCTCGCCTCCTCACGTTCGCGTGCGGTCGACCGCATCCACGCGCTCGTTGCCAACCGGTTCGAGTACGCCGGCAAGGTGAGCGCGGGCGCGATGAACAGCAGGTTCACCCGGGACCTGAGCCTGTTCTCGTCGGACTGGTTCCACCCGAGCCGGGCCGGCCACGAGATCTGGGCCGACGCGGTCGCGCCGATGGTCGAAGCCGCGCTCGAGCGGGCCACGACCGAGCAGCGTGCCCACGCCTGACGACGAGGCCGGCGGCTTCGCGGCCGAGGTGCGAGCCGCCCTCTCCGAGCGGCTGGAGTTGCGCACCGCGGCCGACCCGGTCGTCGTGCTCGGTGCCGGCAACGACGACCTCGAGCCGGGCCGGGCATACCTCCGCGCGCTCTCGGACGGCGGCTGGGCCGTGCCGACCTGGCCGCGAGAGCACGGCGGAATGGGTCTCGAGGCGCGCGGTGCCGCCGTGGTCAACCGCGAGCTCGCGAGGTTCCGTGTGCCCGATCTCTACCCCTTCATGGTCGGCATCGCGCTGGTCGGTCCGACGCTGATGGCCCACGCGACCGCGGAGCAGTGTGCGGAGTGGCTGCCGCCGATTCGCCGCGGCGAGCAGATCTGGTGCCAGTTGTTCTCGGAGCCCGACGCCGGCTCCGACCTCGCCGGGCTCACCAGTCGCGCGACGCGTGACGGCGACGAGTGGCGCGTCACGGGTCAGAAGGTCTGGTCGAGCCGCGCGCACTACTCCGAGTGGGGCCTGTTGCTCGCGCGAAGCGACCCCGCAGTGCCGAAGCACGCCGGCATCACCGCGTTCGCGCTGCGGATGGATCAGCCGGGTGTCGTCGTGCGTCCGCTTCGCCAGATGAACGGCGACGCGCACTTCAACGAGGTGTTCCTCGACGGCGCGGTCGTGCCCGATCGTCACCGTATCGGCGGCGTGGGTGAGGGATGGGCCGTCGCGCTCACGTGCCTGGCCCACGAACGGGGCGCGCTGAGCGGGGGCGGCCCGGGGCTCTCCTTCGAGCGTCTCGTCGGGCTCGCGCGAGGTCGCGCCCGTGCCGGCGATCCGGCGGTGCGCGACGCGCTCGTGCACACCTACATCGCGCTCGAGGTCGCACGGCTCAGCGGCAAGCGGGCGCGGGATCTCGCCAAGGCGGGCCGTCCGGGGCCCGAAGGCTCCGGCATGAAACTGCGGGCGACGACGATGTTCCGCACCTATGCCGACGCAGCGATGCGCATCCTCGGCGCCGAGGGTGTGGCCTCGGAGGGGGAGTGGCAGACGCTCTTCCTCACCGCGCCGTCGATGTCGATCCGCGGCGGCACCGACGAGATCCAGCGCAACATCGTCGGCGAACGTGTGCTCGGCCTCCCCGGTGACGTCAGGGTCGACCGCGACGTCCCCTTCGACCAGATCCCACGCTGACCCCCGTCTGTTCCGGCGTCACTTTGCGCGCACTATGCGCGTCAAACGACGCCGGAAGCGGGGGCCAACGCGCCGCTGACGCGCTCGCTCATCTCGAGGCGCGAGCTACTTCAGACGCTCGACGATCATGGCCATTCCCTGGCCGCCGCCGACACACATCGTCTCGAGCCCGAACGTCTTGTCGGCGTCTTCGAGGCCGTTGAGCAACGTGGTCATGATGCGCGCGCCCGTCATGCCGAACGGGTGGCCCAGCGCGATCGAACCGCCGTTGACGTTGAGCTTCTCCCACGGCACACCGAGGTGCTTCGCCGAGGGAACCACCTGTGCCGCGAAGGCCTCGTTGATCTCGACGAGGTCGATGTCGTCGATGGTCATGCCGGCGCGCTTCAGGGCCTGACGGCTCGCCTCGATCGGGCCGAGCCCCATGATCTCCGGGTTCAGCGCCGACACGCCGCTCGCCACCACACGGGCCAAAGGCGTGATCCCGAGCTCGCGGGCCTTCGTGTCGCTCATGACGACGACCGCCGCGGCGCCGTCGTTGAGCGGACAGCTGTTGCCCGCGGTGACCTCGCCGTCGGGACGGAACACCGGCTTCAGCGCGGCGAGCTTCTCTGCGGTCGTGCCCGCACGCGGCCCGTCGTCCTTCGCGACCACGGTGCCGTCGGGCGTGGTGATCGGCGTGATCTCACGGTCGAAGAAGCCGTTCTCCTGTGAGGTCACCGCGCGCTGCTGCGAGAGCGCGGCGAACTCGTCCATCTCCTCGCGGGACACCTTCTCGAGCTCGCGCACGTTCTCGGCGGTCTGACCCATCGCGATGTAGATGTCGGGGAGGCCGGTCGGAGGTGCCCAGTCGCCCTGGTTGCCCTCACTCCGCTTCTTCGTGCGCTCGACCGCACCGGCGAACTTCTCGTTCTTCGGCCCGGTGTCGGCCGCGCCGTTCATGAACCGGCTCACCGTCTCCACACCGCCGGCGACGAAGACATCACCTTCGCCGGCCTTGATGGCGTGCGCGGCCATGCGGATCGTCTGCAGCGACGACGAGCAGTAGCGGTTGACCGTCGTCCCCGGTGCGTCGGGCAGGCCGGCCAGGATCGCGGCGACCCGGGCCACGTTGGTGCCCGCCTCGCCCGCCGGCTGGCCGCAGCCCCAGATGACGTCCTCGATGAGGGCCCGGTCGAGTTGCGGCACCTTCTCGAGCAGGGCGCCGATGATGAACGCCGACATGTCGTCGGGACGGATGTCGACCAGCGAGCCCTTGTTGGCCCGGCCGATGGGCGTGCGGGCGGTGGCGACGATGACGGCTTCCGGCATGACCTTCGCTCCTACGGGTCTACGGGCGAATCGCGGGGTTCCTGTCTAGCCGGTCACGCCCGCAGATGGCACCCTGACGCTGACGTCAGGAGGAGTTGCGGCCGCCGGGAACCTCCACCGTCTCAGTGTCGCGCCCCGAGCGCAGGACGGTGCCCGCGAGCTCGCCGGTGAGCGACGTGCCCGTGACGACTTCCACACCGTTCACCAGCACGTGCTCGATTCCCTCGGCCTCCGCGTAGAGGCGGCCCGCGCCGGCCGGGAGGTCCATGCGGGTGTGCACCGGGCCCGGGCCCACGCGCGACTCGTCGAACAGCACGAGGTCGGCGTTCCACCCTTCCTCGATCCGGCCACGGTCGCGGATGCCGTAGAGGCGGGCCTGCACGTCGGTGAGCAGGTGCACGGCCTCCTCGAGCGGCATGAGGTCGTGCTCGCGCACGCCGCGCAGCATCGACGTCGCGTACGTGAACGTCGACAGCATGTCGAGGTGGGCGCCGGCGTCGGAGGCACCAACGACCGCGCGCGGGTCGCGCCACACCGCGGCTCGCATGCGCCAGCTGTCGGAGTCGCCGCCCGCCATCGGCGGAGACAGCACCGTGGCGAGGTCGTCGGCGATCACGATGTCGAGGAGCGCGTCGAACGGGTCCTTGCCCTGCTCGGCCGCGATCTTGCCCACTGTCTCCCCGGCGTACTTCTTGTTCTCCGGCGCGACGGTGTCGACGATGCGCATCCGCTCCCAGTTCGCCATCGCGCGCAGCACGCCGGCGTCGGGCGAGCTCGCGCCTTCTTTCAGCCGCCGGCGCACCTCGGGATCAGAAAGTGCGTGCTTCTTCTCCTCGGGGGGCAGGGTCATCGTCTCGCTCCAGCCCGGGAACGCGTCGAGGATGAAGGCAGTCTTGAAGTTGAGGTGCACGATCATCGCGTCGGGAATGGTGAGCGCGAGCACGCGTGCGCCGCGTTCGGTCGCGTAGTCGCCGGCCTCGAGCAGGCGCTCGTGTTGCTCGGGCCGGGCCGAGTTGATCGCGAGCACGTTCCAGTTCAACGGCCGGTTCGCAGTGAGCGACATCTCGGTCATGAGGTCGAGGTGCTCGGGCTCGAAACCACCCACCGCCGGGATGAATTCGAGCGTCGTACCGGGGTGCTCGCGAACAACGCGACACATCGCGAGCAGCTCGTCGCGCGTCGAGAACCGGGACGGCACCGGGCGCCCGTCGCCACCGTTGTGCGTCGCGGCGAGCGACGACGAGAACCCGAGCCCTCCGGCGCCGAGCGACTCGTCGAGCACGCGGGCCATCGCCTCGATCTGCTCGGGCGTGGCCTCCTCGCCCACCGCGGCCTCGCGCATGACGAAGCGCCGGATCGCGGAGTGACCCACGAGGAATCCCGCGTTGACGCCGACGTTGCCCTCGAGCCGGTCGAGGTACTCCCCGAACGTGCGCCAGTCCCACGGCACGCCTTCCGCGAGTGACTCGAGCGGCATGCCTTCGACGCGGGCAAGCATGCGCATCATGTAGTCGGCTTCGGGCGCGTCGAGCGGCGCGATCGTGAACCCGCAGTTTCCGCCGATGATCGTGGTCACGCCGTGCAAGGGCGACGGCGTCGCGGCCGGGTCCCAGAACAATTGCGCGTCGTAGTGGGTGTGGATGTCGATGAAGCCGGGCGACACCACGAGCCCGGCCGCGTCGACGGTACGGGCCGCGGGCTCGTCGATCGCGCCCGGTGACGCGATGGCGACGATGCGGCCGTCGCGGATGCCGATGTCGGCCCGGCGACGGGGGCCGCCGCGTCCATCGATAACGTCACCGCCGGCGACGAGGCAGTCGAGCATCACACACCCCCGATTCATGACGTCGGTGTCAGGCTACTGCGGTCGGGGACGCAACGCAGGAGGGCACCATGGGCGTGTTCGCGGTGACAGGGTCGAGCGGAGGCATCGGCCGAGCGATCTGCGAGCGGATCTCCAAGGCGGGCCACCGGGTGATCGGGGTGGATGTCCGGGACGCCGAAGTCGTCGCGGACCTCTCGACGCCGGCCGGGCGCAGTGAGGCGATCGCAGCCGTCGAGGCCGCGTGTGACGGCGTGCTCGACGGCCTCGTCGCATGCGCGGGCCTGGGCGGCACGGTGAGGCCGGCGTCGCTCGTGGCGAGGGTCAACTATTTCGGGGCGGTCGCCGTGCTCGACGGGCTCAAGCCCTGTCTCGCGCGCGGCGAGAGCCCGGCCGCGGTCGCGATCTCCTCGAACAGCGCGACGGCGGTGCCGCCCGGCGACGACGGCCTGGTCGAGCGCTTCCTCGACGGCGACGAGGACGGCGCGGCTGCGCTCGCGGACGAGAGCGACGGCGAGCTCGTCTACGCGCGGTCGAAGCTCGCGCTCGCGCGCGCCGTGCGCCGCCGGGTGGCCGAATGGGGACGGAACGGGATCCGGCTCAACGCGGTCGCGCCCGGGCCGGTGCTCACCCCGCTCACCGAGGCCGCGCTGCAGCATCCCGTCTCCGGGCCGTTGATCAAGGCCTTCCCGGTGCCACTCGACCGCTGGGGCGAACCGAGCGAGATCGCGGAAGCGGTGTGGTTCCTCCTCGGGCCGCAGGGTTCGTGGATCCACGGCGTCGTGCTCTTCGTCGACGGCGGCACCGACGCGCTGCTCCGGGGCGACGTGTACTGACCCCGCACGGTCGTGGGAACGCGGACGTATGCGTCGCCGAGAGCACACCGGGTGACGTCGCTCGGGATCTGACACGCCGTCAGCACGCTCGTACACTGCCTGGCCGTGGATCTGCGCTACACCGCGGAGGAGGAGCGCTTCCGCGCCGAACTGCGCACCTGGCTCGACGATGTGCTCCCGACGCTTCCGCCGGAGCCTGATCGCAACGACTGGCCGGCGCGACGCGTGTACGACACGACGTGGCAGCGGATGCTCTTCGACGCCGGCTACGCGGGCATCAACTGGCCGGTCGAGTACGGCGGCCGGGGCGCGTCCCCGTCACAGCACTTGATCTTCCTCGAGGAGACCGAACGCGTCCACGCGCCCTATGTCGGGGCGAACTTCGTCGGGCTGCTGCACGCCGGCCCGACGTTGATGGCCGAAGCCACCGACGAGCAGCGAGCGCGTCATCTCCCTCGCATCCTGCGAGGCGAGGAGGTGTGGTGCCAGGGGTTCTCCGAGCCGGGCGCGGGGTCGGATCTGGCGTCGTTGCACACCCGCGCCGTCCGCGACGGCGACCACTACGTCGTCACGGGCCAGAAGATCTGGACCTCGCACGCCGAGGTGGCCGACTACTGCGAGCTGCTCGTGCGCACCGACCCGGATGCGCCGAAGCATCGGGGCATCACCTGGCTCATCATGCCGATGGACCTGCCGGGCATCGAGGTGCGGCCGCTGACGACGATCCAGGGCAGTGACGAATTCGCGGAGCTGTTCCTCGACGAGGTGCGCATCCCGGTCGAGAACCGCGTCGGCGCGGAGAACGACGGGTGGCGCGTCGCGATGGTGACGTTCAGCTTCGAGCGCGGCACCGCGTTCGTGAGCGAGATGCTGCAGTCGATCGAGCTGCTCCGGTCGCTGGCGCAGATCGCCCGCGACACCGGACGCGACGACGCGGGCGTCAAGCGGGAGCTCGGGCATCTGGCCGCCGAGCTCGACGCGTTGTGGGCGCTCACGAAGCGGAACGTGTCGCAGGCCGCGCGTACGGGGGTACCCGGCGTCGGCGGATCGGTGTTCAAGTTGCACTACTCCGAGGTGCGTCACCGCCTCGGTGAGCTGTCCATGCGCGTGCTCGACCGCGCCGGCCTCTCGGTCGCCGACGTCGACGGCTTCGCGAGCGGCGCGCTCGTGTACGGCCAGATCCACGCGCTGTCGCTCACGATCGCGGCCGGTACGTCGCAGATCCAACGCAACATCGTCGGCGAGCGCGTGCTCGGCCTGCCAAAAGAACGCTGACGGCGCGAATCGCAGCGCGGCGACCGGAGCGACGGAGGAGCGCAGGAAGCTCGCCAGCGAGCGAACGAAGTGGGTGGCACAGGGTGAGGCCGGAGCCCCGTGGCGAGGGAGCGAGCGAAGAGGCATGGATTTCGAACTCGACGAGGACGAGGCGGCGCTCCAAGAAGGGGTGCGGAAGCTCTGCGAGGGCCGGTTCCCCATGGAGCGCGTGCGCGCCGCGCAACCGGGCGCGGGCGTCGACCGTGACGGCTGGCGCGAGCTCGCGGACGCCGGGGTGTTCGCGCTGCGCATGCCCGAAGCCGAGGGTGGGGTCGGTCTCGGGATGACGGAGGCGGTCCTCGTGTTCGAGGAGCTCGGGCGGGCGCTCGTCCCCGGGCCGCTCGTGGGCTCGCACCTCGCGGCGGGCATCGTCGACGGCGCGGCCGACGGTTCGCAGGTGGTGGGCGTGGTCGACGGGCGTGACGAGCCCTTGCTCGTCGAGCACCTACCCGGGCTCGACGTGGTGCTGGTGATCGACGACGACGGCATGCGCGCCCTCGAGCCGCGTGCGCTCGAGGTCGACGAGGTCGCCAAGCCCCTCGATCCGCTCACACCGGTGTACCGGGTGAGGGGGAAACTGCCGGATGGCGACCGTGTGGCGGATCCCGACACGGTTGCCGGCATGGAGACGGAGGGCGCGGCGCTCGTCGCGGCACTCCAGTTGGGCATCGCGGAAGCGGTCACCGACCTCTCGGTCGCGTACGCGAAGGAGCGCCGGCAGTTCGACCGGCCGATCGGCTCGTTCCAGGCCGTGAAGCACCTGTGCGCCGACATGCTCGTGCGCACCGAGGTCGCACGCGCGGCGGTCTACGCAGCCGGCGTCATCCTCGACGACCCGGGCGTCGGTGACGCGCAACGCGCGGTGCACGCGGCCAAGGTCACCGCGGGCGACGCCGCGGTGCGCAACGGCAAAGCTGCGATCCAGGTGCACGGCGGCATGGGGTTCACGTGGGAGGTCGACGCACACCTCTACCTCAAGCGCGCCTGGTGGCTCGACACGGTGCTCGGGTCACCCGACATCCACGCGACCGCGATCGCGTCCACTCTGACGCGGTAGGTTCCGCCGATGGAGCTCGAGCTCAGCCCTGATCAGCAGGCTCTGCAGCGCGAGCTGCGCGGCTACTTCGAGGGCCTGATGACGTCGGAGCGCCGGGACCGTCTCGGCACGGGCGCGGAGGCGTTCGGCCCTGCGTACCGCGATGTCGTGCGCCAGATGGGTCGCGACGGATGGCTCGGCGTCGGCTGGCCGAAGGAGTACGGCGGTCAGGGTCGCTCGCCGCTCGAGCAGTACATCTTCTTCGACGAGGCCCAGCGGGCGGGCGTGCCCGTCCCGTTGGTCACGCTCAACACCGTCGGGCCCACGCTGATGCGTTTCGGGAACGACGAGCAGAAGGCGTACTTCCTGCCGCGCATCCTGGCCGGCGAGCTGCACTTCGCCATCGGCTACAGCGAGCCCAGCGCGGGCACGGACCTCGCGTCGCTGCGTACACGGGCCGTTCGCGATGGCGACGAGTACGTGGTCAACGGGAACAAGATCTTCACCACCGGCGCGCACGACGCGGACTGGATCTGGCTCGCGTGCCGCACCGACCCCGACGCGCCGAAGCACAAGGGCATCTCGATCCTGCTCGTCGACACGTCGCTGCCCGGGTTCAAGCACTCACCGATCTGGCTGCTGGGCGGCGGGCACACCAACGCGACGTACTACGAAGACGTGCGCGTCCCCGCGTCGAATCTCGTCGGCAACGAGAACGAAGGCTGGAAGATGATCACGACCCAGCTCAACCACGAGCGGGTCGCGCTTGCGCCGGCGGGCCAGACCGCGCGCCACCTCGTCGAGGTGAGCGAGTGGGCCCGGCAGACGGAGCTCGCCGACGGCTCGCGCGTCATCGACCAGGAGTGGGTGCAGCTGGCACTCGGGCGCGTGCACGCGAAGGTCGAGGTGTTGAAGCTCGCGAACTGGCGGGTCGCCACGAGCCTCGCCGAGGGCGCGCTGAACCCGGCGGAGGCCTCCGCGATGAAGGTCTTCGGCACCGAGTTGCGCGTCGAGGCCGGCCGGATCCTGATGGAGGTGGTCGGCGCGCCGGCCTACCTGAAGGAAGGGTCACCGGGAGCGGTGCTGCGCAGCGAGCTCGAGCGCGCGTACCGGCATGCGCCCGTCGGCACGTTCGGCGGGGGCGTGAACGAGGTGCAGCGGGAGATCATCGCAATGGCGGGGCTCGACATGCCCCGCGCCCCGCGTTAGCGGCTCAGCCGATGGCGATCGGGTTCACCGGGCTGCCGGTGCCGCCGACGACGGGCAGCGGCGCGACGACGAACAGCGACTCGTAGCAACGGTCGGCTGCCATCTCGGCCAGCATGAGGTGCTCGATCAGCGGCAGGCCCAGCTTCACGAGCAGCTCGATGTGGACGCCGAGGAAGCGGTTGTCGTCGAACGGGATCGCCTCGACCGCGCTGTTGTCGGAGCCGACCGCGGCGACGTCGAGCTGCGCGATCGTGCGGCACGCGTCGAGGCCGATGCCCGGTTGGAGCAGCAGCGCATCGTCGCCGCCGCGTGCCGCCGCGTCGAGATACCCGTCGATCCAGCCCGTGCGCACGAGAAGGATGTCGCCGGCCCGGATCTCGACGCCCTCGTGGCGCGCGCATTCCAGCAGCTCGTCACCCGTGAAGATGCGGGGCGCCTCCACCCGCTCGACGCCGAGGAACGACGGCATGTCGAGCAACACGGCGCGTCCCACGATCGACTGCACCTTGTCGATGCCGAGCCTCGTCGCGCCGGCCGCCGCGCTCACGGTCTCGGCCGGGAAGCCGTTGTAGAGCTGCCGCTCGGAGAAGACGTGGCACAACGCGTCCATGTGCGTCTCGTTGTGCGACGCCATGACGATGACGTCCTCGTTCGCACCCACGTGGTCGGGCGCGCCGTACGCCTCGAACATGCCGACGTCGCTCTGGTGCGTGAGCGCGAGACGCATGGGCGCGCCGCGGTAGTCGAGGAGCGGCACCCCCTGACGCTGAATCGGCAGAGCGAGGCTGTACGTCTTCCCCGTCTTGCACGCTCCGGCCGCGGCAAGCACGCGCTCGGGCGTCAGCAGGTTGAGCGTGCCACGCTCGTCGTCGTCGCCCCAACGCCCCCAGTTCCCGACTCGCTCGCGAGTCGGTGTCATCGCTTCACGTCGAATTTGATCGGGAGGTGCTTGATGCCGTTGATGAAGTTGGAGCGGAGACGCTTCGGCTCGTCGGTGAGCTCGATGTCGTCGAGGCGGTCGAGCACCGCGTCGAACATGACACGAATCTCGAGGCGGGCCAGGTTGGAGCCGAGGCAGAAGTGCGGGCCGCCGCCACCGAACGCGACGTGCTCGTTGGGCGTCCGCGTGATGTCGAACGTGTAGGGGTCGCTGAACACGGACTCGTCGCGGTTGGCGGAGATGTACCAGATGACGACCTTGTCGTTCTCCTTGACAGGGTGACCGCAGACGTCGGTATCGCGCGTCGCGGTGCGCCGGAAATGCATCACCGGGGTGCCCCACCGCAGCATCTCGTCGACCGCACCCGGCATGAGCGAGCGGTCGTCGCGAAGCTTCTTCATCTGATCGGGATGCTCGATCAGGGCCAGCATTCCGTGTGCGATGAGGTTGCGCGTCGTCTCGTTGCCCGCGACTGCGAGGAGCATGAAGAACATGTCGAGCTCGAGCTCAGTGAGCTTGTCGCCGTCGATCTCGACCTGGTTGAGCACGCTGAAGACGTCGTCGTGCGGGTTGACGCGCTTCTCGGCGGCGAGCTCGTGCGCGTACGTGAAGAGCTCCATTGCGGCCTGCTGCGGCGCGTCGACGGCAACCTGGTACTCGGGGTCTTCGGAGCCGATCATCCGGTTGCTCCAGTCGAACACCTTGTGACGGTCTTCCTGGGGCACGCCCATGACGTCGGCGATCACTTGGAGCGGCAGCTCGGCCGCGACCTCGGTCACGAAGTCGCACGCGCCCTTGTCGGCGACTTCGTCGATGATGCGTGCACAACGCTCACGCATCTGCTCCTCGAGCTTACCGACCATGCGCGGCGTGAAGCCCTTGTTGACGAGGAGCCGATACCGCGTGTGCATCGGAGGGTCCATGTTGAGCATCATCATCCGCTGCTGCGCGAGGTCTTCCTCTGGCATCTCGGTGATGAGCGCGGATCGACGTGCGGAGGAGAATCGCTCGATGTCGCGGTTCACCTCCACGACGCCCTCGTAGTTCGTGACGGCCCAGAAGCCGTTGCCGCCCGGCTCGTCTTCCTCGTGCCAGAACACCGGGGCCTCGCGGCGCAGGGTGTCGAAGATCTCGAAGGGCACCCGGGGCACGTACTGGTCGCGTTCGACGAGGTTGATGTCGCTGAGTCGCATGTGCGCTTCCTCCAGAGGGGCGGTGTCGAGCGGTCGCGTGCCGCGCCGACGGTTCAGGCGAAGGCCGGCAGGACGTGCCTTCCCAGAAGCTCGATGGATTGCATCACCTTCTCGTGCGGGATCTTGTACGGGTTCACGAGGCACAGCAGCAGGTCGCAACCCGCGGCCTCGTAACGCTTCGCCGTCTCGATGCACTCGTCGGGATCGCCCACCACCGACGCACCCGATTCATGGATGTAGTCGAAGTTGAGATGCTCGAGCGCGCCGGCGCGATGGTGCTCGAGCGGCGCGGCTGCATAGCTGTACGTGCCGAGGTCGGTGCCCTCGAGCCACTCGGCCACGGACCCGATGAGCCACGAGCCGCGGCGCACGTACCAGACGAAGCTCTCGGCCGCGACTTCGTACGCCTCCTGCTTCGTGGGCGCGCAGTGCACCATCGTGAAGGTCGCGGCCTGGTCGTTCACGAACTTGCCGACGGGATCCGCGCACTCCGACAGGCCCTGGCGGTACAGCGCGATGCGCTCGGTGAGCTCCTCGGGCGGCACGCCGACCGTGAAGGAGCAGAGTCCGATGCCGTGCCGTCCGATCTCGCGGTGACCGTCGGGGCTGCTGGTCGCGCCCCAGATGGGCGGGTGCGGCTTCTGGAGCGGCTTCGGCTGCACTCGGCGCGGCCCGCCCATCCGCCAGTACTTGCCGTCGGCCTGGTACTCCTCCTCCGTCCACGCCGAGACGATGTGGCGCAATGCCTCGCTCCACATCGCGCGCGTCTCGTGCGGGCTCACGTCGAAGCCCTCGAGCTCGGCGCGCGTCGACGAGCGCCCGGTGCCGAACTCGACGCGACCGTCGCTGACGAGGTCGAGCACCGCGACCGACTCGGCGGTGCGGATCGGATGGTTGTAGGGCTTCGGGAGGAGGCGGACGCCGTAGCCGAGGCGGATGTTCTTCGTCTGCGCGGCGATCGCGCCGTAGAGCACCTCGGGGTTCGAGCAGTGCGAGTACTCCTCGAGGAAGTGATGCTCGACGGTCCAGAACGAGTGGAACCCCATCTTGTCGCCGAGGATCGCCTGCTCGATCGTGTTCTTGTACGCCCGGTGCTCGCTCTCCGCGTCCCATGGGCGGGCCACGGGAATCTCGTAGAAGAGGGCGAACTTCATGGCAGCGACCCCCGCTCGTTTGACGGTAGAACGCGTTTCAATCCAGCATAGGCCCGGCCGCGACGGGGGTGCATGCGGGTGAGACATGAGCAGGCTTGACGGGCGGGTTGCCCTGGTGACGGGGGCCGCGTCCGGGCTCGGCCTCGCCTGTGCGACCCGGTTCGCGGCCGAGGGGGCGCAGGTGTTCGGCGTCGACCTGCACCAGCCCGACGAATGGCCCGGCGCGCGGTTCCACGTCGTCGACGTCGCCGACGAGGACGCGGTGGCGCGCACGATCTCCGACGTCGTGCAGGAGCACGGCCGCCTCGACGCGGTCTGCAACGCGGCCGGTGTCGCCGGCGGCGGGCCGGTGCACCTCGTGCCGCTCGCGGAATGGGAGCGCGTGCTGCGCGTCAACCTCACCGGCACGTTCCTCGTGTGCAAGCACGCAGTCGTCCCGATGATGGACCAGGGCTCGGGCAGCATCGTCAACTTCGCGAGCATCGAAGGGATCGAAGGCACCGAGGGCGGCAGCGCGTACAACGCGTCGAAGGGCGCGGTCGTGATCCTGACGAAGAACATGGCGATCGACTACGGCCGGCGCGGTGTCCGCGTGAACTGCATCTGCCCGGGGTTCATCGAGACGCCGATGTTCCGGTCGGTGATGGACAACGAGGGCATGGCGAAGTATCGGGAGCGCTATCGCGACGAGCACAAGCTCGGCCGCTTCGGGCGCCCCGAGGAGATCGCCGGTGCGGCCCTCTTCCTCGTCTCCGACGACGCCAGCTTCGTCACCGGCCACGCGCTCGTGGTCGACGGCGGCTTCACGGCGGGCATGCGGGCCGGGGTGCTGGAGGGCCTGGGCCTCTGAGCGCGACGCCCATGTAACGTGTTTCAGCCAGGTGCCGAGGAGGACCCGATGCGGATCGGATACACCGACGAGCAGCAGGCGCTGCGAGACGAACTGCGCGCCTACTACGACGGGCTGCTCACCCCGGAGGTGCGGGACAAGCTGTCGCACAGCGGCGGCATCGGGCCCGAGATGCGCAAGGTCGTCCGCCAAATGGGCGAAGACGGATGGCTCGGCGTGGGCTGGCCGAAGGAGTACGGCGGGCGCGGGTTCTCGGCGCTCGAGCAATTCGTGTTCTTCGACGAGTCCATGCGCGCGGGCGCTCCGGTGCCCATGCTGACGATCAACACCGTCGGGCCGACGATCATGCATTTCGGCACCGAGGAGCAGAAGAACTTCTTCCTGCCGAAGATCGTGAAGGGCGAGATCCACTTCTGCATCGGCTACACGGAGCCGGGCGCGGGCACCGACCTCGCGGCCCTGAAGACGAAGGCCGTGCGCGACGGTGACGAGTACATCATCAACGGCCAGAAGATCTTCACGAGCCTGGCCGGCGACGCCGATTACGTGTGGCTCGCGGTACGCACGAACCCCGAGGTGAAGAAGCACAAGGGCATCTCGCTCTTCGTCGTACCGATGGACACTCCGGGCATCAAGGTCGTGCCCATGAAGCTCCTCGGCGAGCACGACATCAACCAGGTCTTCTACGAAGACGTGCGCGTACCGGCGACCGCGCTCGTCGGAGGCGAGAACAACGGTTGGGGCCTCATCACGAGCCAGCTCAACCGCGAGCGGGTGACGCTGTGCTCGTCCGGCATCATCGAGCGCTCGCTCGCCGACGTGCGTGAGTGGGCGCAGCAGACGAAGCTCGCCGACGGGCGCCGCGTGATCGACCAGGAGTGGGTGCAGATGCATCTCGCGCGCGTGCACGCGAAGCTCGAGTTCCTGCGCCTCGCCAACTGGCAGGTCGCGTGGCAGGCGACCAAGGGCACGCTCGACGTCGCCGCTGCCTCGACCATCAAGGTGTTCGGCACCGAGTTCTACCTCGAGGCGTTCCGGCTCCTGATGGAGGTCATCGGGCCCCGCTCGTATCTGCGGGAAGGCACGCCCGAATCGGTGCTCAAGAGCCGCCTCGAGTTGAACTACCGCAGCCTCATCATCCTGACGTTCGGCGGCGGTGTGAACGAGGTGCAGCGCGACCTCATTTCCGTGTTCGGCCTCGGCATGCCGATGGCAGCCCGATAGACGGGAGCGGAGCAAGAGACATGGATTTCTCCTTTTCCGAAGAGCAGGAAGCGGTTCGGGATCTCGCCAAGCAGATCCTCGAAGGGCAGGCGACGCACGAGCGGCTCAAGGAGCTCGAGGCGGGCGACGAGCGCTTCGACCGGAAGCTGTGGCAGGAGCTCGCCAACGCGGGTCTGATCGGGATCGCGTTGCCCGAGGCGGTTGGTGGCGCGGGCCAGAGCTTCCTGGCCGCGGCGCTGTTGCTCGAGCAGGTCGGCCGTACGGTGGCGATGGTCCCCGTGCTGCCGACGGTGGTGATGGGTGCGATGCCGATCGCGAAGTTCGGCACCGAGGAGCAGCAGCAGCGCTACCTGCCCGGCGTGGCGTCGGGCGACGTCGTGCTCACCGCCGCACTCACCGAGTTCGGCACCGATCCGTTGCAGCCGACCACCACGGCCAAGCGGGCCGGCGACGGCTGGAGTCTGGACGGTGTGAAGGAAGAGGTGGCCGCGGGGCTCATCGCGGATGCCGTCCTCGTGCCCGCGTCCACCGACGACGGCGCCGTCGCCGTCTTCATCGTCGACCCGAAGGCCGGCGGCGTCACGATCGAACGCCAGGACACGACGAGCGGCATACCCGAGGCTCGCATCACGCTGTCGGGTGTCACCGTCGGTGCCGGCGACGTGCTCGGCGACGTGACTGGCGGCGCGTCCGTTCTCGAATGGATCGTCGACCACACCACCGCTGCGTTGTGCGCGACGGCAGTGGGCGTCTGCGAAGAGGCGTTGCGCATGACCGCCGAGTACACGAAGACGCGCGAGCAGTTCGAGCGTCCCATTGCCACGTTCCAGGCGGTGGGTCAGCGCGCGGCCGACGCGTACATCGACACCGAGGCGGTGCGGCTGACCGCGTGGCAGGCGGTGTGGCGCCTCGATGCCGGCTTGCCCGCGACGGCCGAGGTCGCGGTGGCGAAGTTCTGGGCGTCGGAAGGTGGCCAGCGCGTCGTGCACGCGGCGCAGCACCTGCACGGCGGCATGGGCGTCGATCGCGACTACCCATTGCACCGGTACTTCCTGTGGGCGAAGCAGATCGAGCTGACGCTCGGGAGCGAGACGCCGCAGTTGCGCAAGCTCGGAGCCATGCTCGCAGCCGAACCCGTGTAGTCGTACTCCGCTTGGATCGACAGCCCCAGCCCATCGTCGTCGAGCGCGACGGCCTCCACGTCGCCGCGCTCGACTGGGGCGGCGAGGGGCCCGCCCTCCTGTTCCTCCACCCGAACGGCTTTTGCGCGGGGCTGTTCCACCCGGTCGCGACGCGCGTGCGCGACCGGTTCCGGCCGATCGGCGTCGACCTGCGCGCGCACGGGGGCACCGACGAGCCGCCGACCATCGACGGCTATGCGTTCGCGCCCATGGCGGCCGATGTGCTCGCCGTGCTCGACGCGCTGGAGGTCGAGTCGGTCGTCGCACTGGGTGAGTCGCTCGGTGGCGGCGTCGCCGTCGTGATGGACCGGCTCCGGCCGGGGTTCGTGCGCCGGCTGCTGCTGTGCGAGGCGATCGCGTTCGCACTCGACGAGGTCGCGCGGCCGGCCGGGGAGGGCCCGGGCGACGGCGGCAACTTCATGGCCGCGATCGCGCGCAAGCGGCGCGCGGTGTGGCCCGACCGCGACGTGATGATCCGGTCGTACGGCAGCCGGCCGCCGCTCGACGAGCTCGCGCCGGAAGCCCTCGAGGCGTACGTGCGCTGGGGCACCGTCGAACGTCCCGACGGACAAGTGGAGCTCGCGTGCCGTCCCGAAGCGGAGGCGACGATCTTCGAGTCCACCGCGGGCCCAGGCGGCGCGCGGGACGCGTGGAACCATCTCGCGTCGCTGCACGCGGAGGCGACGGTTGTCGCGGGCACCCGTTCGAATCTCCCCCTCGAGTGGTTCGCGGCCCAGTCCGAGCGGGCCGGCTGCCCATTCGTCAAGATCGACGGCGGGCACTTCTTCGTGCAGGAAGACACCGATCGCGCCGTCGACCTCGTCGACCGGCACCTCGCTCGTTGACCTGAGCGGGTCTCAGGCGACGACGCCACTCGCTCGGAGCTTCTCGATCTCGTCGACCGAGACGCCGAGCTCGGCGAGGACCTCGTCCGTGTGCTGCCCCGGGTCGGGCGGCATCGAGCGCGGTGCCCACGGTGTCGCCGAGAAGTCGACCGGTGTCGCGACCATCGTGGCGGTGCCGCCCTCGTCCGGAACGTCGACGAACCCGCCGCTCGCCCGAACCTGCGGGTCGTCGACGACCTCGTCCAGATCCTGCACGGGAGCCCACCACACGTTCTCGCGGTCGAACACGTCGCTCCATTCGTCGCGCGTTCGTGTCGCGAAGATCTCGTCGAGCAGCGCACAGAGCTCCGCGCTGTTCTTGCGCCGGCCACGGGGCGACGCGAACCGTTCGTCGTCGAGCCACTCGGTGCGCCCGACGGCGCGACACAGATCGGGCCAGTGACGTTCGCCCTCGAGCCCGATCAACCAGAACCAGCGCCCGTCGCGGTCGCGGTAGCTGTTGATCACCGGGTTGCCCATCGTTTCGCGCGTCGCCACGCCGATCGGCACACCGAAGCGCAACGCCGTGTTGACGTCGAAGCCGATCGTGTAGAGACCCTGACGGAGCAACGACGTCGACACGAACTGGCCCTCGCCGGTTCGGGTGCGCGCCGCGAGCGCCGCGCACACACCGGCCGCGAGGCTCATCGCCACGGTGTGGTCGCCCATGCCGCCGCGCTGGAACGGCGGCGTGCCACCCGGCGCGGTCAACAGCGCCGCGACGCCCGAGCGGGCCCAGAAGGCTCCGATGTCGTACGCGGCGCGGTCGCGGTCGGCGCCCTCGAGGCCGTATCCGGTGATCGCGCCGTACACCAGGCCCGGACACCGCCGCGCGACGGCGTCGTAGCCGAGGCCGGCGCGCTCCAGCCCCGCCAGCCGGACGTTCGTGACGAACACGTCGGCGCCCTCCAGCAACCGGAAGGCCAGCCCGCGTCCGTCGTCGGTGCCGAGATCGATCACGACGCTGCGCTTGCCCCGGTTGTCCAGCTCGAACGGCGGGTTGAAGGGCAAATCGCCGCCCAGCATGGAGGCGAAGGACCGGGCGGGGTCGCCGGAGGGCGGCTCGATCTTTACGACGTCGGCGCCCCAATCGGCCAGAATGCCGCCGGCGCCGGGGCCTGCCACCCAGACGCCGAGCTCCACGACGCGCACCCCGTCCAGCGGTCCCATGCACCCTCCTGATGCGGTTCTGATGCCGTCCTGACGCGGCTGACCGCGCGAGAGGACACTCGAAGCGCGAAGCTTGTCACCACCGGCGCGTCCCGTGCCGGTGCGCAATGTTCGCCCCAATACACTCCCGCGCCATCGCTGCCATCGAACCCGTTGACGTTCTCGTGGTCTGCACCGGCAACATCTGCCGTTCACCCATGGGCGAGGCCCTGATGCGCCACCATCTCGCGGCGCGTGGTGTCGCGGCGCGGGTCCACTCGGCCGGAACGATGCGCTGGCGCGGCGTGGCCACGCCCGAGGCGGTGGAGGCCATGCGTGAGCGGGGCTTCGACGTGTCGTCCCACCAGAGCCGCAACCTCACGCCGGCGCTGATCGACGCGAGCGATCTCGTGCTGGGAATGACTCGCGCGCACGTCGACTTCGTCGGGAACCATTGTCCGGACGCCAGTGACCGCACATTCATGGTTCGCGAGCTCGCGCGTCTCGGCGCGCGCGTCGGTCCGCGGGAACGACACGAGCCCGTGCGGCAGTGGCTGGGACGCGTGGCGGCGTTGCGCGAGCCGGGACGCCCCGTCGGCCACCCTCAGGACGAGATCGACGATCCCGTCGGCCAGCCGCTCGAGGTGTACCGCGCGACGGCGGCCCGGCTCGACGACGCGCTGGTGACGATCGCGGATCTTCTCGCCGGCCCGGCGGAGCAGAGCTGACATGGCCCGGCCCCGCCGAGGCATGGCTGCGCCCGGGCTCGGTGCCGTCCGGGAGCACCTCCCCGGCGGCGCGCTGTGGGACCGCTTCGTGCGGCGGTACCTGATCGCGCTCGCACTGAGCTGCCTCGTGATCGTCGGCGGTCTCGTCGGCGTCAACATGAACGTCAACAGCAAGCTCGGGCGAATCCACAGCGTGAAGGGACTCAGCCTCGGAAAGGAGCCGAAGGCCCACTCGGGCAACTTCCTCGTGATCGGTTCCGACTCCCGCGGGTTCGTGCACAACTCGGCCCAAGCCCGAGCGTTCGGCAACGCGCAGCAACAAAGCGGGCAGCGAAGCGACACGATCATGATCGCCCACGTCGACGCGTCGCAGAAGCACATCCTCGTCGTGTCGCTGCCGCGCGACACACAGGTCGACATCCCGGGCATGGGGCGCCAGAAGATCAACGCCGCGTTCAATGCCGGTCCCCAGCGTCTCATCGACACGATCCAGGCCAACTTCCACGTCACGATCAACCACTACATCGAGGTCGGCTTCGATTCGTTCTCGGGCATCGTCGACGCGATCGGTCATGTGCCGATCTCGTTTCCTGCCCCGGCCTTCGACGTGTGCACCGGGCTCTACATCCCGTCGGCGGGCACGGCGCAGCTCGACGGCGTTGCCGCGCTGCAGTACGTGCGCTCCCGGCACCTGCAGTACTACCGGAACGGCGGGTGGCGCGACGCGAGCCCGCGCGCCGACCTCGACCGTGTCACGCGCCAGCAGGGCTTCATCCGCCAGCTCGCGACGCTCGCGTTCCAGAAGGCGGAGAAGGACATCTTCGCGGCCAACGACATCGCGAACAGCGTCGTCGACAAGCTGGGCGTCGACGACTCGCTCGCGCAGAACCACGGCGACCTGCTCGCGTTCGTGCGCATCTTCCGCGACGTGAACCCGTCCGACCCCACCGCGTTCGAGACCATCACGCTTCCGGTGCAGGGCGAAGGCACCACGACGCGGCCGTTGGTGCTCCAGCAGCCGCAGGCCGACGAGCTGTTCCAGCGATTGAAGAAATTCGGCGGGCCGCTGCCGATCTCGCACAACCTGCCGCCCCAGCAGATCCAGGTGCGGGTGCTCAACGGCACGGGCGTTCGGGGCCGGGCGAGCAGTGTGCAGCAGCAGATGTCCGCGCTCGGCTTCGTGGCCGCCGGGGTCGGCGACGCTCCGCACGCGACCGAGACCGAGGTGCACTACCGGCCCGAGGCCCTTGCGGGAGCACGGACGGTACAGGGATACCTCGGCGGGGTGGGGCAGCTCGTCGACGACCCGAACCTGCCGAGCGCGGCCGTCGTCGTCGTGCTCGGTGACGACTTCAAGCAGGTGATGACGCCGGAGCAGCTGCTGCTCAACACGGTCGCCCAGAACGCGACGAGCACCACGACCGGGCCACCCACCACGACCACGACCGAGAAGGTCAAGAACCCGCCGCCGCCGAGGGAGTCCTGCCCGCAAACGTAATGTTGCGCCCCGTGGCCGTCGACGCGAACGGTGAGACCCTCACCCGGAACCAGGCCGTGCGGCGCGAGCGCGTCATCAAGGCCGTGATGGAGCTCGCCGCCGAAGGCGGATACGACGCGGTTCAGATGCGCGACGTCGCGGCTCGCGCGCACGTCGCCCTCGGCACGATCTACCGGTATTTCGCCTCGAAGGATCACCTGCTCGCAGCGACGCTGGTGGAGTTCTCCCATGACATCCAGGGGAGGCTCGTGCGCCAGCCGCCGCGTGGCGACACGTCCGCCGATCGCATGGTCGACGTCATCCGCCGGGCGATGAAGGCGATCGAGCGACAGCCTCGCCTCGGGAAGGCGATGGTCACCGCGATCGCGTCGCCCGATCCGGCTGTCGCCGGTTGTCAGGCCGAGATGAGCACGATCATGGTGCAGCTCCTGTCGGAGCCCATGGCCGACGTCGATCCTGACCGCCGGTTGCGGATCGTCACCGTGCTCTCGCACGTCTGGTTCTCGGCGTTGCTCGGCTGGGTCAACGAGTGGACGAACGTGGGCAGCGTCGGCGACGAGCTGGAGTCCGCGATTCGGCTGGTGCTTCCCGACTGACCGGCCCGTTTGCCTCCGGTTGCCGCTCAGAAATGCAATGTGTTCTACTCGGGGCCGTGACGGAGCTACGCGCGACAACCCATACGATCGAGTTCCCGTACACGCGCACCTTGGGCCCTGTGATCGGGTCGTTCTTCACGGGGCTGCGCGACCGACGCATCCTCGGCATCAGGGCAGGCGACCGCGTGCTGGTGCCC
The DNA here is from genome assembly GCA_024281095.1 of Acidimicrobiia bacterium. GTDB lineage: Bacteria > Actinomycetota > Acidimicrobiia > IMCC26256 > JAMXLJ01 > JAMXLJ01. The sequence continues at coordinate 43,231 of JAMXLJ010000157.1, forward strand.
CCGCTCGAATACGACCCCGAGACGGGCGACGCGCTGAAGCCCGACTTCGTCGAGGTCGGGCCGGCGGGCACCGTGACGTCGTGGTCGTGGGTCACGAAGCCGACGCGCAAGCACCCGCTCGACCGGCCGTTCGGCTTCGCCCTGATCCGCCTCGACGGCGCCGACACCGCGATGGTGCACGCGGTCGACGCCGGGTCCATCGACCGCATGCAGACCGGCATGCGCGTCACGCCGCGCTGGCGCGACGAGCGCAAGGGTCGCATCGACGACATCGAGTGCTTCGTGCCGGAAGGAGGTGCAGCGTGACCGACACGGCCGGCAACGCCACGACGACGTCCGGCGACGAGCCCGTGACGATGATGGAGTACTTCATGCAGCTCGAGTACTCCGACGTCGTGAGCGCGCCCGTGATGCGTTTCCGTGACGCGCTCATGGACGCGCGCCTCATCGCCCAGCAGTGTCCGAAGTGCAAGCTCGTGTACGTGCCACCCAAGGGCTACTGCCCGATCGACACCGTCGAGCTCGACGAGCGCAACGAGATCCAGCTCGCCGACCGCGGCGTGGTGACGAACTACACGGTCGTCACGCCGGTGCAGTACTACGGCCAGAAGGAGACCGAGCCGTTCGTGCGGGCGTCGATCCTGCTCGACCCACCCGGCGGCATGTTGATCCTGCAGGACGTCCTCGACATTCCGGTCGCCGAGGTCCGCGCCGGCATGCGGGTCGAGGCGGTGTGGGCGCCGAAGGGCGAACGCGACGTCGACGAGATCGGCAACCGGTCGGGCAGTGCGCTCGAAGGGTCGTTGCGGGGCTTCCGCCCAACCGGCGAGCCCGACATGCCGGCAGAGGCATTCAGCGACAAGGTGTGGTGATGGCTGCGCTCAAGGATGTTGCGATCATCGGCTACGCGCAGGCGCGCAACGAGCGCCAGGCGCAGGCGACCGAGGTACAGTTCCTGTTCCCGGTCATCAACGAGGCGTTGGAGATGTCGAAGATCCCGCGCCGCGAGATCGGCTTCACGTGCGCGGGCAGTTGTGACTACCTCTCCGGGCAGACGTTCGCGTTCGTGATGAACCTCGAGGCGGTGGGAGCGTGGCCCCCCATCAGCGAGAGCCACGTCGAGATGGACGGCGCGTGGGCGTTGTACGAAGCGTGGGTTCGCCTCCAGCACGAGGACATCGACACCGCGTTGGTGTTCGGCTCCGGCAAGTCGTCGCCCGGCAACCCGGCGGAGATCTATCCGCTCCAGATGGACCCGTACACCCTCACCCCGTTGGGTTTCGACCCGGTGTCGAGCGCGGCGATTCAAGCTCGGGCCCTGCTCGACGCGGGCAAGGTCACCGAGCGTCAGATGGCGGAGATCGCGGCCCGGAGCCGGCGCGACGCGATGAAGAACCCCTACGCGCAGGTGACCGGCGAGTTCGACGTCGACGAACTGCTCGCGCAGCCGTACGTCACCGCGCCGTTGCGCAAGCACGACCTGCCGCCGATCTCCGACGGCGCGTGCGCGGTCGTGCTCGCCACGGGTGACAAGGCTCGCGAGGTGTGCGAGCGGCCCGCGTGGATCCGCGGCATCGACCATCGCATCGAGGCGCACCAGCCGGGCATGCGCGATCTCACCACGTCGCGCTCGACGCGGCTCGCGGGCGAGGCTGCCGGCGTGGGCTCGGCGCCGATCGAGGTGGCCGAGCTGTCGGCGACGTTCACACACCAGGAACCGATCCTGCGCGAGGCGCTCGGGCTCGGCGACCAGGTCGCGATCAACCCGTCCGGCGGCGCGCTGAGCGCGAACCCGGTGATGGCGGTCGGCTTGGCTCGCATCGCCGAGGCCGCGAAACAGATCGTCGAAGGCGGCCGCCGCCGCACCCTCGGGCATGCGACCTCGGGGATGTGCCTGCAGCAGAACCTCGTCTGCGTCCTGGAAGGGGAGCAGTAGTGGCTACCGCTCATGAGCCGTGTGCCATCGTCGGCTTTGGCCAGACCAAGCACAAGAAGCGTCGTGACGATCTCTCGCTCCCGGGCCTCGTGCGCGAGGCGGCGGAGCGAGCGCTCGACGACGCCGGGATGACGTGGTCCGACATCGAGGCCGTCGTCATCGGCAAGGCGCCCGACCCGTTCGAGGGCGTGATGATGCCCGAGTTGTCGTTGGCCGACGCGCTCGCCGCGGTCGGCAAGCCGATGATGCGCGTGCACACGGCCGGCAGCGTGGGCGGCTCGACCTCGATCGTCGCGTCGTCGTTGATCATGGGCCGCCGGCACCAGCGGGTCCTCACGGTCGCGTACGAGAAGCAGTCGGAGGGCAACGCCCAGTGGGGCCTCGCCGGCGGCCGCAGTGGCGGCATGGGAGCCGGCGGCATCTTCGCTCCGTGGATGCGGTCGTACATCCGCGGTTCGGGCGCGCCGGAGCACATCGGCTGGAAGGTCGCGGTGAAGGACCGGCTGAACGCGGTCAAGAACCCGTACGCGCATCTGCAGCTCCCCGACATCACGATCGAGAAGGTGAAGGAGTCGCCCATGTTGTGGGAGCCGATCCACTTCCTCGAGTCGTGCCCGAGCTCCGATGGTGCTGCCGCGATGGTGCTCACCGACGAGGAGGGTGGACGCGCCGCGTCGAAGCCGCCGGCGTGGGTGCTCGGCACCGCGATGCGAAGCGAGCTCGGTTCGTTTCCCGGGCGCGACACCGTGCGACCGCAAGCCGGCGTCGAGTGCGCGGAGATGTTGTACAAGGAAGTCGGCATCACCAACCCGCGCGAGCAGATCGACGTCGCGGAGCTCTACGTTCCGTTCTCGTGGTACGAGCCGATGTGGCTCGAGGGTCACGACATCGCCGGCCCGGGGGAGGGTTGGAAGATGGTCGACTCGGGTGAGACCGAGATCACCGGCAGCTTCCCGGTGAACCCGTCCGGTGGTGTGCTGTCGTCGAATCCCATCGGGGCGTCGGGCATGCTGCGCTTCGGCGAGGCCGCGCAACAGGTCCGCGGTCAGGCGGGCGAGCATCAGGTTCCCGGCGCGAAGGTCGCGCTGGCCCAGGCCTACGGGGGCGCGGCGCAGTACTTCGCAATGTGGGTGGTGTCGTCGGAGCTGCAACCCAGTCTCTCGTGAGGTCGTGAGGAGCAATGGCACAGAAGATCTGTGATGGTCGGGTCGTCGTCGTGACCGGTGCCGGGCGCGGTATCGGTCGTGAGCACGCGCTCGAGTTCGCCCGTCAGGGTGCGAAGGTCGTCGTCAACGATCTCGGCGCCGAGGTCGACGGCACCGGCGGGTCCACGGGCCCGGCCGGCGAGGTGGTCGAGACCATCCGGGGCATGGGCGGCGAGGCAGTCGCGAACGGCGACGACGTCGCCGACTGGAACGGCGCCAAGGCACTGATCGACACGGCCGTCAACACGTTCGGCCGCCTCGACACGCTTGTCAACAACGCAGGCATCCTGCGTGACCGCATGCTCGTCAACATGACCGAAGACGACTGGGACGCGGTCATGCGTGTGCACCTGCGCGGGCACTTCTGCCCCACCCGTCACGCGGCGGCGTACTGGCGGGAGCAGGTGAAGGCGGGCGAGACCGTGGACGCGCGCATCGTCTGCACCAGCTCCGGCGCGGGCCTCTTCGGCAATATCGGTCAGGCGAACTACGCCGCCGCGAAGTCGGGCATCGCGACGTTCGCACGGGTCGCCGCCGCCGAACTGGGCCGGTACGGCGTCACCGCGAACGCGATCGCTCCGATCGCCCGCACGCGGATGACGGAGAATCTGTTCGCGGGCAGCATGGCCCGGCCGGACGCGGGCGCCTTCGATGCGATGGATCCCGGGAACATCGCGCCGCTCGTCGTCTGGCTCGGGAGCAACGACTCCGCCGGTGTGTCGGGACACGTGTTCGAGGTGGCCGGCGGCAAGGTCAACATCGCCGACAACTGGCGCACGCTGCCCGGCGTCGACAAGGGCGAACGTTGGGAGCCGGCCGATCTCGGGCCTGTGGTGCGGGAGCTCGTCGCCAAGGTCGACCCGGTCAAGGTGATCGGCGCGCAGTGACGGCAACTGCGGATCGCGACGACCGCGACCGCGGGACCGCCTGGCCGCCACCGCCGCCGAGCGTCGAAGGCGACACCGAGGAGGACGCGGCATTCCGGGCCGAGGCGCGCGCGTGGCTCGAGGAGCACGCGAGCCCCCGTGCGGCCGAGAGCGTCTTCAATCGACGGTACGCGTCGGCCGACAACTCGCCCGAGGCCGACGAGGCCCACGTGCAGCGGTGCAAGGAGTGGCAGCGAACGCTGTTCGAAGGTGGATGGGCGGGCGTCAACGTTCCGCGCGAATACGGCGGACGGGACGGCACCGGGAAACAGGCCCGCATCTTCGCCCAGGAACAGGCCCGCTTCGACGTCGACACCGGTGTGTTCGCCGTCGGGCACGGCATGGTCATCCCGACGCTGCTCGTGCACGGCACCGACGAGCAGAAGCAGCGTTACATCCCGCCGCTCCTGCGCGGCGACGAAGTGTGGTGCCAGTTGTTCAGCGAGCCAAGCGCGGGATCGGATCTGGCCGGCCTGCGGACGCGTGCGGTCCGCGACGGCGACGAGTGGGTCGTGAACGGTCAGAAGGTGTGGAACTCCGGCGCGCACCACAGCGACATGGGGATCTTGCTGGCGCGCACCGACGTCGACGTGCCGAAGCACCGCGGAATCACGTACTTCCTCGTCGACATGCACACTCGGGGTATCGAGGTGCGGCCCCTCCGCCAGATCAACGGCGTGGCGCACTTCAACGAAGTGTTCCTCACCGACGTGCACATCCCGGTTGCCAGCGTGCTCGGTGAGGTCAACGGCGGATGGGGTGTCGCGCAGACCACGCTCGCCAACGAACGAACGCTCATCGGCGGCGGCACGGGCATCGGGTTCGGAGACTTCAAGCGCCTGGCCCGTGAATACGGCCGCACCGATGATCCGATCGTCCGTCAGCAACTGGCCGACGCGTTCATCCGCTTCGAGATCCTGAAGTATCTCGGCGCGCGCGCCCAGGCCGCGATCCGCGCCGGCAAGATGCCCGGACCGGAGAGCTCGGTCCTGAAGCTCGCGGTGTCCGAGCACGTCGCCCGCAACGGTGATCTCGGCCTCGCGCTCGAGGGTGCGGCGGGAATGCTGATCAACGAGGACACGACCCAGAACGGCCTCTGGCAGCAGCTGTTCCTCGGCCAGTGGGGCGTCAGGATCGGCGGCGGCACCGAGCAGGTGCAGCGCAACGTGCTCGGAGAGCGGGTGCTCGGGCTGCCCGGCGAGCCCCGACCCGACAAGGTCCTCCCGTTCCGAGAGCTCCCCGGTTGAGTTCTCGATCGCGTGCGCTCTCGGGCCGCTGAGCCGTCAGTCGCGCTGCGAGAGGCGTTGCACGAGGAGCTCGACGAGCTGACGGTCGACCTCGTCGAGGCGGGCGATGCGACGGGCGAGCGCGGTGCTGCGACTGTCGGGGGCTCCGGTCGCGCTGACCAGACGCGGCGCCGCCCGACCCAGACGGCCGCGCAGCTCACCGCCCTCGAGCTCCAGTGCGTCCGCCAGCCGCTGCAACTCGTCGGCGGTCAGGTTCGGCAGCACGCGTACGCCGCCGTACGCGGTCTGGTATCCGGATTCCAGCGCCTTGAGCGTCGACTCCGGGAGCTTGGCCTTCTTCGCGGTGGCCCGGCGGTTCAGGCTCAGCTGCTCGCGGCGCTCGGCGACGAAGCGGCCGAAATCCGCCCAGCGCTGTGCCTCGTTGACGCCGTGCATGTTCCCGGACCGCCGCGGCGGGACGGCCGTGCGCGATTGGTGGTGCAGTGGCGTCACCTCGACGAAGTCGTCGTCGTCTTCGACGGCGTCGTCCTCGGGCAGCTCCCGCTCCTCGTCTCGAGGGTGCACATCCGCTGCATGGTCGTCATGTTCCATTGGCGCTCCCGTTGAACGTGAGGCTCAGCGTGCTCCCGGTCTGATCCGGGATCGACAAGGGTTGGCCGTCGAGTGTGATCGTCACCTGCTTCGCGGCCCCGAGGCGGAGCACCACCGATCCGTTGACGGGGATCTGTTGCGTGTCACCTGAGTGCAGCGTCTGCTCGAAGAGCGGTGTACCGGTGTTGTTCGGATCGCTGGCGCGGACCCAACACGAACCAGTTGCCGCGATGGCGAGGGTGTAGGCCGACCGGTTCACGGCAAAGGTCACCGCGCCGTTCGCCTGGCTCGTGATGGAGGCCTGGGCGACGGGTGGTGGCGGTGCCGTGAGGCTCGTCGTGGCCGTGGGCGCTGCCGTCGTCGATGCGGAGGTGTGATGCGTCGTCGGTGTGGAGACAGACGCGGCCTGTTTCTGGTTCGTGTTGCGCCCGATCCACCAGATCGCCCCGACCCCGGCGAGCACGAGGCTGACGGCGAGCGCGACGGCGAGTGGGGCGAGCGAACGCTGCGTACGACTGATGTACGGCATCGGAGCGCTGCGGGCAGGGCCGGCGGGTACCGCGGCTGGGGCGTCGGAGCGCGAGCGCGATGCGGCGTGTTGGAGCGCGTCGAGCGCGCGCTGCTGGTGTTCGACCGACTCGAGTGGTGTCGGAGCCTGGCGGTACCAGCGTCGCAGCGCGAAGACCCAGATCAGGGCCAACAGCACCGCGATGACGACGGGCATAGGGCGGGTCCTCCCGGGTCGTGCCTCGTGCGCCCTGTTCCTTGCCCCCGATCCCGCTCGAACACTCCGCGGGCGACCATCGCGGATCGGGCGGCGTGACTGCAAGGGAACGGGGAAAGAATTCTGCCGTCTGCGAACACATGGTTTCGCGCGGGCGCGCGGCGGGCCGAATTCGGCGCCGGGCGCAGGGCCGCAGCCGCCCGCCGAATCACGGTCCTCGAACGCTCGCACCGCCCCGTCTTTCGGGCCATTCGCGCCGAATCGACGGTCGATTCGGCGCGAAGTGGCGCGCGAACAGGGGTTTCGCACGCCGGGATCCGACGTTTTTGGCGCGGGCGGCGGCGAGCGGTCCGTGGGCGGAAAGGTGCGGTCGAGCGCGGCGAGCGCGTAGTGGATGACCTCTTCGTACGGCATCGCCGCGGCGTATGCGGGCCTCTCTGACGTGCTGTTAGATTCGCTGCCCCCGGGAGGTGACATGTTTCTCGAGTACGCCCGCGAGCAGCGCGAACTGCGCGACACGCTGCGCGAGTACTTTGCCCGCCTGCTGACGCCGGAAGTCCGCGCGGAGATGGGCTCGCCGGGTGAGGGCAGCCCGTTGTTTCGCACGGTCGTCAAGCAGATGGGTGCCGACGGCTGGCTCGGGATCGGGTGGCCGAAGGAGTACGGCGGCCAGGGCCGCCCCGCGGTCGAGCAGTTCATCTTCTTCGACGAGGTCCAGCGGGCCGGAGCACCGTTCCCGTTCGTGACGCTCAACACCGTGGGGCCGACGATCATGCGCTACGGGTCGCAGGAGCAGAAGGACTTCTTCCTCCCCGGCATCCTGCGCGGCGAGGTCAACTTCGCCATCGGGTACACGGAGCCCGAAGCGGGCACCGACCTTGCGTCCCTTCGCACCCGGGCCGTGCTCGACGGCGACGAGTGGGTCATCAACGGCAACAAGGTCTTCACGAGCGGAGCGAACCAGGCCGATTACATCTGGCTCGCGTGCCGAACCGATCCGGATGCGCCGAAGCACAAGGGCATCTCGATGATCATCGTCCCGACGTCCGTCGACGGGTTCAAGTGCACGCCGATCGTGACGGTGGGCGACGTCGTCACCACGGCCACCTACTACGACGACGTGCGCGTCCCGAAGGACAACGTCGTCGGCGACGTGAACGCGGGCTGGCGGCTCATCACGAACCAGTTGAACCACGAGCGCGTGGGCCTGGCCGCGCTGGGGGGCCTCACGCACCGCCTCTGGGACGACGTCGAGCGCTGGTGCCGCGACACCGACTCGGGTCGGGGCGACGGCACGAAGATGATCGACCTGCCCTGGGTTCAGATGGATCTCGCCCGCACGCACGCCAAGCTCGAGGCGATGAAGCTGCTCAACTGGCGGATGGCGCTCGCGGTGGGCGCCGAGACGCTGAGCCCGGCCGACTCTTCCTCGGTGAAGGTCTACGGCACCGAGTGCCTGATCGACGTCTACCGCAGCCTGCTCGGGATCCTCGGGGCCGCCGGCTACCTCAAGGCGGGCTCGCCGGGTGCGGCGCTGCGGGGCGACGTCGAACGCGCGGCACGGGCCGCACAGATCAACACGTTCGGAGGCGGTGTGAACGAGGTGCAGCGCGAGATCGTCGCCGCGGTCGGCCTCGGCATGGCGCGCACGGCGCGATAACGGGGGACGGGCCTTGACCACAACGACACCGACGACCGAGGACGAGAAGGCAGCCTTCCTCGCGAAGCTGAAGGCCTACGAAGGTCGCACGTACGGGCCGCCGATGCGCGGGCCCGATCCCGTGAACCAGGCCATGATCCGCCACTGGGTCGAGGCCATCGGCGACGAGAACCCCGTCTATGTCGACCCCGACGCGGCGGCGCGTTCCGTGCACGGCGGCATCGTCGCCCCGCCCGTGAGCCTGCAGGCGTGGGTGATGCGGGGATTCCGTCCGGCCGCATCGGCGACGAGCGACGTGCAGGACGAGATCATGTCGCTCCTCAACGGCGCCGGGTTCACGTCGGTCGTGGCGACGAACTGCGAGCAGGAGTACTTCAAGGAGCTCCACGTCGGTACGCACCTGTCGACGACGACAACGGTCGAATCGATCTCGGAGGAGAAGGCCACCGGCCTCGGTGTCGGCCATTTCCTCACGACCCTCGTGCGCTACACGGACGAGCACGACGACCTCGTCGCCACGATGCGCTTCCGAATCCTGAAGTTCAAGCCCGGTACGGGTCGCAGCGCGACGCAGGCGAAGACCGACGCCGAGCCGGCCACGCGTCCGCCGCGGCCCCGCCCTGCGGTCACGCAGGACAACGCGTTCTTCTTCGAAGGCGCGCAGCAACACAAGCTCCTGATTCAGCGGTGCAGCAGCTGCGGCCGGTTGCGCCACCCGCCCGGGCCTGCCTGCCCGAGTTGCCGCTCGTACGACTGGGACACCGTCGAAGCGAGCGGCAAGGCCACCGTCTACAGCTTCGTGGTGAACCACTATCCGCAGGTTCCGTCGTTCGACTACCCGCTCGCCGTCGGTTTGTTCGAGCTCGAGGAAGGTACGCGCCTCGTCGCGAACTTCGTCGGGGTCGAGCCGGACGCGATCGAGGTGGGCATGCCCGTGCAGGTCGAGTTCGTCGAGCACGACGCAGAACTCACCCTGCCCGCGTTCCGTCCCGTGCAGGTGACCGCGTGAACTTCGACTTCACCGAAGAGCAGGAGGCGGTCCGCGATCTCTCCGCGCAGATCCTCGCCGGGCACGCCACGGTCGAGCGTGTGAAGGCGGTCGAGGCCAGCGACGATCGGATCGATCGCGAGCTGTGGAAGGCACTCGCCGCCGCGAACCTGCTCGGCATCGCGCTTCCCGACGACGCGGGCGGCAGCGGCTTCGGCATCGTCGAGCTCTGCCTCCTGCTCGAGCAGCAGGGCCGGGTCGTGGCCCCGGTGCCGCTGTGGGCCACGCTCGTGCTCGGCGCCGCGCCGATCGCCCAGTTCGGCTCGCCCCAACAACGCGAGCGCTGGCTTCCCGGCGTGGTCAACGGCGACACGATGCTCACGGCGGCGCTTGCCGAGTCGGGCGCCAACGATCCGATGGTGTCGTCCGTCGTCGCGACGCGCGACGGCACCCGCTTCCGTCTCGACGGAACGAAGCCGTCGGTGCCTGCCGGGCACGTCGCGGACTGCATGCTCGTGCCGGCGCGAGTTGCCGAACAGGCCGAGACCCTGGGCGTGTTCCTCGTCGAGACCGGCGCAGACGGAGTCGAGCGCGAACGCGCGATCACGACGAACCGCGAGGTGGTCACACACGTGGAGCTCGACGGAGCTCCGGCGGAGCTGCTGACCACGGGCGTCGACGCCATCGGTTGGATCGTCGATCGCGCGCTCGTCGGGCTCTGCGCGACCCAGGTCGGTGTCGCCGAAGCCGCGCTGCGCATGGCGGCCGATTACGCGTCGAACCGGCGCCAGTTCGACAAGCCGTTGTCGACCTTCCAGGGCGTCGCGCTGAAGGCGGCCGACGCGTACATCGACACCGAGGCGATGCGGGTCACGATGTGGCAGGCGGCGTGGAAGCTCTCCGAAGGTCGTGACGCCGGCGCCGACGTGCTGGTGGCGAAATGGTGGGCTTCGGAAGGCGGCCAGCGCGTCGTGCACACGACCCAACATCTGCACGGCGGGCTCGGCGCCGACGTCGACTATCCGATCCACCGCTACTTCCTCTGGGGAAAGCAGATCGAGGACACGCTCGGGGGCGCGAGCGCAACGCTCGCACGCCTCGGCACGGTCCTTGCAGGAGCGAAGCGATGACCTTCAACGCCACCGGGCTGCGATACGACGACGTCGACGTCGGCGACGAGCTCCCGCCACTCGACCTGCCGCTGACCCGATCACTCATCGTCGCGACCGCGATTGCGTCGCGCGACTACCAGGACGTGCATCACGATCCCGGCCTCGCGCAGGAGCGCGGGTCCAAGGACATCTTCATGAACATCCTGTCGACGAATGGCTTCGTCGGTCGCTTCGTCACCGACTGGGCCGGCCCCGACGCCGTCTTGAAGAAGGTGTCGATCCGGCTTGGGGCGCCGAACTATCCCGGCGACACGATGCGCATGACCGGCAGTGTCACGAAGAAGGCCGACGGTCTCGTCGAGGTTGCCGTACGGGGCGCCAACGGGCTCGGCGATCACGTGTCGGGCACGGTCACGCTGGAGCTGCCCCGTGACTGAGATCAACGGGCTGAAGGACTCGGCCGCGATCGCGGGCATCGGCGCGACCGAGTTCTCCAAGAGCTCGGGCCGCAGCGAGATGCGTCTGGCGTGCGAGGCGGTGCAGGCCGCGATCGCGGACGCCGGGCTCCAGCCGAGCCAGATCGACGGCATGGTGACGTTCAGCGCCGACACGAACCCCGAGATCGAGATCGCACGCAACCTCGGCATCGGGGAGCTCAGCTTCTTCTCCCGCATCCATCACGGCGGCGGAGCGGCGTGCGGCACGATCCAGCAGGCGGTGCTGGCGGTGAACAGCGGGGTCGCCGACTACGTCGTGTGCTACCGCGCGTTCAACGAACGCTCGGGCCGCCGCTTCGGTACCGGCGTGCAGGATCGTCCGCCCTCACCGACCGCGGAGATGGCTCACTTCAGCTGGTACTCGCCCTTCGGTCTGCTCACGCCGGCCCAGTGGGTCGCGATGTTCGCCCGTCGCTACATGCACGAGTACGGCGCCACGAGCGAGGACTTCGGCGCGATCGCGGTCGCGGACCGCAAGCACGCGGCCACCAACCCGAGTGCGTGGTTCTACGAGCAGCCGATCACCCTCGAGGACCACCAGAGCTCACGTTGGATCGTCGAGCCGCTGCACCTGCTCGATTGCTGCCAGGAGAGCGACGGCGCGCAGGCCATGGTCGTCACCACGCCCGAGCGGGCCCGCGACCTCGCGCAGCCCACGGTCATCGTGAACAACGCGGCGCAGGGCGCGGGCGTCGACCAGGACATGATGACGAGCTACTACCGCCCGTCCATCACCGGCCTGCCGGAGATGGGTCTCATCGCACGCCAGCTGTGGAACACCACCGGGCTCGGTCCCGACGACATTCAGACCGCCGTCATCTACGACCACTTCACGCCGCTTGCGCTGCCGCAGCTCGAGGAATTCGGCTTCTGCGCGCGTGGCGAGGCGAAGGACTTCATCAAGGACGGCGCGATCGAGATCGGCGGCCGGCTGCCGATCAACACCCACGGCGGCCAGCTCGGCGAGGCGTACATCCACGGCATGAACGGGATTGCCGAAGGCGTGCGCCAGGTCCGCGGCACGTCGGTGAACCAGGTCCCCGGCGTCGAGCACGCGCTGGTCACCGCGGGCACGATGGTGCCCACCAGCGCCCTGGTTCTCGGAGTCGACCGCTAGCCTCGCGGGGTTGGCCGACTGGACCACGATCTCGTCGCTGGCAACCGCGGGCGGGACGCTCGTGCTGGCGCTCGCGACCTTCAGCTCCGTACGCTCGGCCAACCGCGCCGCGCGCGTTGCAGAGCGCGCACTGCTCGCCGGGCTCACGCCGGTGCTCGTCCCGGCGCGCATGGACGATCCGCCGCAGAAGATCAACTGGGTCGACGAGCACTGGACCCGTCTCGAGGGCGGGCTCGCCGCGGTGGAGTTGGTCGGAGACGTGATCTACCTCGCGATTCCGGTGCGGAACGTGGGGTCGGGCCTTGCCATCTTGCAGGCGTGGCGCCCGGAGACGGACTTCGACGTCGAGCGGGTGCGGGCACGCCCGAACATGGCGGAGTTCCGGCAGCAGGCGCGCGACATCTACGTGCCGACGGGTGACGCGAGCTTCTGGCAAGGGGCCTTCCGTGAGGTCGACGATCCGCTGTACGACAGCATGCGTGACACCGTGCTGGCCCGCCGGCGATTCATGATCGACCTCTGCTACAGCGACCACGAAGGCGGTCAGCGCACGATCACCCGGTTCACCTTGTCGCCGATCGGTGAAGACGAACGCTGGCTTCCGTCGGTCGCCCGGCACTGGACCATCGACCTGCCCGACCCCCGCGGCGACGGGAGGTGAGCGGTGCTCAGTCCGCCGGCGCGGTCACCGACGCCGCACGTGCGTGATAGCTCTCCTGCCACTCCTTCGGCGGCGGGTCCGATCGCTTCGCGCCGGCGCCGAACATACGCGGGATCTCGTTCACGAGGTCGCCCGCCGTCCACCCGTGGTCATGACGCTCGATCTGCGTGTCGACGTCCCACGAGCGCACGTGCTCCACGACCCCGCCGCGCACCTGGAACGTCTGGCCGCTGATCCAACCCGCGGCGGGTGACGCGAGGTACGCGACGAACTCGGCGACGTGGTTCGGGTCGGTGGGATCGAAGGACGTCTCCCGTTCGCGTGAGCGGTCGATCCGCCATCCGAGCGTCGCGAGCCGCGTCCGGCCCGACGGCATCACCGCGTTGGCGGTCACGCCGTACGGTGCCATCTCGGTGGCGATCGCCTCGGTGAACGCGACGACGCCGGCCTTCGCCGCGACGTAGTTCGACTGGCCGGCGCCGCCGTAGAGCAGCAACCCCGTGGACGTGTTGATCACACGGCCGTTCCTCGGCCGTCCCGCCTTGGCCTCGTTGCGCCACCACTGGCACGCGGGCCTGGAGACGCAGAACGCGCCGGTGAGGTGCACGCGCACCACCGCGTCCCACTCGTCGTCGCCCATGTTGAAGACCATGTGCGGCCGGCCGAAGCCCGCGTTGTTCACGACGACGTCGATTCGGCCCCATTCGTCGAGTGCGGCCTGCACCGCAGCCGCGCCGCCCGCCGGCGACGAGATGTCATGGGTGTCGACGATGGCGGTGCCGCCTGCGTCGCGGATGGTCGCCACGACTTCTGCTGCCGGTGTGTCGTCGGTGCCGGTGCCGTCGGTTGCGACCCCGAGGTCGTTGACGACCACCGATGCGCCGTACGCGGCGAGCCGGATCGCCTCGGCCCGTCCGATGCCGCGCCCGGCACCTGTGACCAGCGCGACCTTGCCGTCGAGCATCACACTGCTTCGAGCACGTCGGCCCGCCCGCGCTGCCGGAACTCTGCCCGCAGCGTGTCGAGGTCGCGCCCCGTCATCAGCTTGTACCCGGCCCGCTTGTCCGGCCGCCACCAGACGTCGTCGGTGGTCTCCCACCGTTCGCGGCGTAGGGCCCGCTTCAACACCTTGCTCGTCTCCGTGACCGGCAACGCGTCGGTGATCCTCACGAAGCGCGGGCTCCACTTCGTGCCGAGATCGGTCTGTTCCGTGAGGAAGTCGTCGAATTCTTCGGCGTCGAACGTCGCTCCGGGGCGCAGTTGCAGCGCGGCCATGACCTCGTCGCCGACGTCGACGGCCGGCACCGCGTACACCGCGGCGAGCACGACGTCGGGATGGCGACTGATGATGCGCTCGATCGGTGCGGTCGCGAAGTTCTCGCCGTCGACGCGGATCCATTCGAAGTCGCGCCCGGCGAAGTAGAACCAGCCCGCCTCGTCGCGGTAGGCGAGGTCGCCGGTCCAGTAGTAGCCGTCGCGAAGACGCGCCGCGTTGGCCTCGTCGTTCCTCCAGTAGCCCTCGAATCCCGTTGCACCCAGTTTGTTGACGAGCTCGCCGATCGCTTCGTCGGGGTTCAGCAGATGTCCCTGGTCGTCGAACCTCGCCGGCGCGCACTCTTCGCCGGTCTCGGGATTGAGCACGACGGTGCCCTCCGGAGCCCGCCCGAGCGCGCCCGGAGGCTGGTCGGGCTGGCGTTGCACCATCGCCCCACCCTCGGTGCTGCCGTAGTTGTCGATGACGACGGTGTTGAACCGTTCGCGGAAGCGCTCGAGGTCGCGTTCCGCGCCCTCGTTGCCGAAGACGATGCGCAGCGTGTTGTCGCCGTCGTCGGGCTGCTCGGGCGTGGCGAGGATGTACGAGAGCGGCTTTCCCACGTAGTTGAAGTACGTGACGTTGTACTTGCGTACGTCGGGGAGGAAGCCGGATGCAGAGAATTTCCGGCGCAGGGCCACCGTGACGCCGTTCGCGATGGCCGCGGCCCAGCCCGCCATGAGCGCGTTGGAGTGGAACAACGGCATCACTTCGTAGACGACGTCGTCGGCCCCGAGGTCGTATCCCTGGGCCACGTACGTTCCGATACGGGCCAGGCGGCCCTGCGTGCAGATACAGGCCTTGGGAGCACCGGACGTGCCCGACGTGAACAGCAACACGTAGAGGTCGGCCGGCCCGGCGCGCTCGGCGGGTATCCGGGCTCCACGGTGCGCCTCCAGCAGTGCTTCGTATTCAGGTGAGTCGACGACGAGGATGCGGTCCTCGTCGACACCGAGGTCGAGGCCGTCGAGGAGCGGTCGGTGACGCGACTCGGTGACGATGAGTTGGCAATCCGTGTGCCGGATGTCGCGCGCGAGCTCGGCACCACGGCGCGTCGGATTGATCCCGACGATGGTCGATCGTCCGAACGCGGCCGCGCCGTACCACATCGGGAACTCCGGGATGTTGTCGAGCAGCACGCCGATGTGAAACGGGCCGTCGCGGCGCAACGACGCGGCGAGCGACGCGCGCGCCGCGGCCGCTTCGACGAGCTGCGCGTACGTGTACGACTCGTCCTCGAACAGCATCGCGGTGTGCGAGTCGCCGGCGCGCCGCGCGAAGAGCTCGTACATCGTGGGAAGAGGGGGAGCGCTCATGCGTTGTAGGCGAGGGTCAGACCCGGTCGAGGCCACTCGAACGACACCAGGCGTCCTGTGCCCGACAGCGTCGCGTACGCGGTGCACATGTCGGGGCCTCCGAAGCAGACGTTCGTGGTGAGCGGATCGGGCAGCGGCGTGTACGCCACGGACTCGCGCTCGTCGTTGATCGCGCAGAGCCCGTCGGGGAGGGCGGCGACCACGACCGTGCCGTCGGCTTCGACTGCGAGCGAGTCGAAATGCGACCGCGTCGCCGCGACGCACCGGCCGCCGTGCCCGCCGCCGTGGCTTCGGATGGTGCCGGGGCCGTCGAGGTCCCAGGCGATGAGGCGACCGGTGTAGCTCTCGGCCACGTAGACCCGGTCGCCCGACGGCGAGAGGCCCACGCCGTTCGGCCCCCACAGCGGGAACGCCACCTCGACGATGGACGCGCCGTCGGGCCGCGCGTAGTAGAGCCCGCCGCGGTCGACCTCGCGGGCCCGGGTCTTGCCCAGATCGGTGAACCAGAACCCGCCCGTGTCGTCGAAGACGATGTCGTTGGGGCTGCGAAGCCGATGACCGTCGCACTCGCGGTAGAGGACCGTCGAGTTCCCGGTGTCGAGGTCGACCCGCTCGATCCATCCTCCGCCGAAGCGCGGCGGCTCGTTGCTGCCGGTCTTCAGGTCGAGCGGAATGTGGAGGTCACCGAGCCGGGTCCACGTGAACCCGCCGTTGTTGCACACGTAGATCGCGCCGTCGGGTCCGACCGCGGCACCGTTGGGACCGCCGCCGAGCTCGGCCACCACCTCGACCTTGCCCTCGGGAGTCACCCTGCTCAGCGTGCCCCGCCGGATCTCGACGAGGATCACCGATCCGTCGGCCATGGCGACGGGACCCTCCGGGAACTGCAGGCCGCTGCAAACCTCGGTGATCGTGACGCGCTCGCCGCTCTCGATGCTCATGCCGCTGTTCTACAGCAGCCGCCCCGCCGCGCGCCCGCGTGCGTCGGCGCAACGGTACATACCACGCGGCCATACGCTGTCGTCATGTGCTCGAACGGTCGGTTCGTATGAAGGTGTTGTGCCAGGTCGGTGAGCAGATCGCCGGCACGGTCGAGGCCGCAGTCCCTTCGGCGGAGGTCGTCGTCGTTCCGGGGGACGGTCCCGTGGCCGGCGACGTGCAGGGCGAAGTGCTCCTCACGACGGCAATGGGAAGCCCCAACCTCGCCTCGGTGCTCGAGCGGGGGGTTCGGTGGGTGCAGACCCTCGGTACGGGCGTCGACGCCTTCCCCCTCGAGCTCGTCGGCGACCGCATCCTCACGTGCTCGCGTGGTGCGAGTGCCGTCCCGATCTCCGAATGGGTGCTCGCGACGATGCTCGCCTTCGAGAAGCGCCTCCCGGACACGTGGATCGAGCAGAAACCGCAGACGTGGAACTTCCCGGCGGGAGGCTCGCTCGGCGCATTGCACGGGCGCACGCTCGCGCTCGTCGGACTGGGCGGCATCGGTACCGCCGTCGCGCAGCGCGCGCTGCCCTTCGGCATGCGCGTGAAAGCACTCCGTCGCTCTGACGCGCCGTCCCCATCTGCGGACGTCGCGATCGTGCGTTCGCTGCCCGAAGTTCTCCGCGATGCCGATCATGTCGTCATCACGGCACCGGCGACACCCGAGACACGCAACCTCCTCGATGCTTCCGCGTTCTCGGTCATGAAGCCCGGCGTGCATCTCGTGAACATCGCCAGGGGCACACTTGTCGACCAGGAGGCTCTGCGCGAGGCGCTCGACCGGGACATCGTCGCGATGGCGTCGCTCGACACCGTGACGCCGGAACCGCTCCCGGAAGGCCACTGGATGTACGGACATCCGAAGGTTCGGCTGAGCCCGCACGTCTCGTGGAGCATGCCCGATGCACTCGACGCCCTCGTCGACGTGTTCATCGAGAATCTCGGGCGTTACGAGCGGGGCGAACCGCTGCTCGGCCTGGTCGACGTCGCCGCGGGGTACTGACGCGCCCGAGCGAGGTCACCCTGGCTGATCGAGCCGCAACGGAATAGCGTCCGCCCTATGAAGGCTGCGATTCTCGAGCACATTCCGGGCGAGCTCGTCGTCGACGACGTCGAGCTCGCGCCACTCGGCTCACGCGAGATCCTCGTGCGCACGGTCGCGGCGGGCCTGTGCCATTCCGATCTCCATTTCATGGAAGGCAAGTACCCGTGCCCCACGCCCGCGGTGCTCGGTCACGAGTCGGCCGGCGTCGTCGAAGCGGTCGGCTCAGAAGTCTCGTACGTGCAACCGGGTGACCACGTCATCACCTGCATCAGCGGCTTCTGCGGGGCGTGTGCATGGTGCCTGTCGGGCCGGCCGAACTTGTGCGATCGGGCCGGGCTGGCGCGCGATGCCGGAGCTACCGCGCGGCTTCGGCGAGGCGGCGAGGACGTGTTCCAGTTCGCCGACCTGTCGAGCTTCGCCGAGCAACTCCTCGTGCACGAGAACATGGTTGTGAAGGTCCGTCCCGAGATGCCGCTCGACAAGGCCGCGCTCATCGGCTGCGGGGTCACGACCGGCGTCGGCGCGGTGATCAACACTGCGAAGGTGCGCCCGGGGCAGAGCGTCGCCGTCGTCGGCTGTGGCGGGATCGGGCTGAACGCGATTCAGGCCGCCGCGATCGTCGGTGCGGGTCGCATCATCGCGGTCGACCGGGTTGCGTCGAAACTGGCCATGGCCGAGGCGTTCGGCGCGACCGACGTCGTCGACGCGTCGGCGACCGATCCGATCCTGGCTGTGCTCGAGCTCACGGGTGGCGGCGTCGACCATGCGTTCGAGGCGATCGGCTTGAAGGCCACGGCCGAGCAAGCCTTCGGCATGTTGGGCAAGGGCGGCACCGCCACCGTGATCGGCATGGTGCCGCTCGGCGAGAAGGTCGAGGTCGACGGGTTCCAGCTCTTGCTCGAGAAGCGCCTGCAGGGCACGAACATGGGGTCGAACCGCTTTCGTGTCGACATGCCCCTCTACGTCGAGTGGTATCTCGCCGGGAAGCTGAAGCTCGACGAGCTCGTGAGCGCGACCATGCCGCTCGAGAAGATCAACGATGGCTTCGCCACGTTGCGAAGTGGCGAGGTCGCGAGGCAGCTCGTCACGTTCGACTGACCGCTCCGATCACAACCCGACGGGACGCTCGCCGATCACCGCGTTCGCGCGCAGTCGTTCGAGATCGTCGTCGGTGAGGTCGAGCAGCTCGCGCAACACTTCGTCGTTGTGCTGCCCGACCGTCGGTGCCGGCCGGCGCAGCCAGGCGGCGTCGCCGCGGCTCGCGAAGCGGAACGGCACCGACGGCAGCTCATGACGCCCGACCACGGGATGGTCGAGGCTCTCGAACAGCCGCTGGTGGCGCAGCTGCGGGTGACGAGCGATCTCGCGCGGGTTCACGACTCTCGCAGCGGGCACCCCGGCCGCGACGAGCGCGTCCACCAGGTCGTCGACGGGCCGGCTCGCGCACCACGAGGCCAGCTCCGCATCGATCGCGTCGTGTGCGGCTCGGCGCCCGGCTTCCGTCTCGAGCGCAGGGTCGCGCGACCACGTGGGCGCGCTCAGCACGCTCCGCAGCGACCGCCAGTGCTCGTCGGTTGCGACCGCCAGCGCGAGCCACTCCTCTTCGCCCGCGCACGCGTAGAGGTTCTGCGGCGCGGCCGCGGGGCCGCGGTTTCCGTTGCGGCCGAGCAAGACGCCGTACGCGCTGTGCTCGAGCACCTGCTCGGCGGCGACGTTGAGGGCGGCCTCGACCATGGTGACCTCGACGAGGCGGCCTTCGCCGTCGCGTTCGCGTTGTTCCAGCGCGAACAGCAGCGCCAGCACCGCGTGCATGCCGGCGAGCGGGTCGCACGCGCCTCTTGGGATGAGCGGCGGCCCGTCGCGAAGGCCGGTGACCCAGGCCATCCCGCTGATCTGCTCCATCGTCTGCGCGAACCCGGGCCGGTCCCGCCAGGGGCCGTCGAGCCCGAAGCCGGGCAGACGGACCATGACGGCCGACGGATTGACGGCGTGGACCGCTTCCCACGTGAGGCCGAAGTTCTCGATCACCCGCGGCGTGAAGTTCTCGATCACGGCGTCGGACACGGCGATCAAGCGGCGAGCGAGGTCGAGACCCTCCGGGTTGTTCATGTCGAGGGTGATGGCGCGCTTGTTCGCGTTCGCGCCGTGGAAAACCGGGCCCCACTCCCACCACTGGTCGACGGTCGGTGGACGTGTCGTCGCGAACCGCATCCCGTCCGGGCGCTGGATCGACTCGATCTTGACGATGTCGGCCCCGAGTGCCGAGAGCATGTGCGTCGCGGCGGGGCCGGCCCAGAAGGCGGTGAAATCGACGATGCGAACGCCGTCGAGCGGCAGGCGACGCGGGGCAGCACCGTCGTGAGAGCCGTGATCACGCGCCGCCCAATCCACCGCGCCACTGTGCTCCCCGAGCGAGGGCGACGGCCCGAACGGACGCGACGGCGATCCACCGATCTTGTACGGCACGCGTGGCTGGACGAAGTCGCGATCGGGATGCGGCACGAACGTGCCCCGCTTCACGAAGTGGTCGAAGGCGGTGACCGACTCGCCGTTGCCGATCAACGCGACGGGGATCCGCATCAGCGACGCGAGATCGATGATCTCGTCGGTCGTGTGCTTGGTGGTCCACTCGTGGATGATCTCGAGCGCCTCGTGCATGCGTCGCGTGCGTCCGAGGTGCGACGCGAAGTCCGTGTCGTCGAGGAGGTCGGCCCGCTCGATGAGCACGAGGAAGTCGCGGAACTGCTGGCCCGTGATGGTGCAGAAGCCGACGTAGCCGTCGGCGGTCGGCTCGATCGAGGGGATCTCGATCGTGCGCGCCGGACCGCGCATCTCCGGCCAGCCGAGGAACTCGGCGAACACCGTCGTGTACGTGTTCATCGTGACCGACATGCACGCCAGCATCGCCACGTCCACGTGTTCGCCGATGCCGTCGCGCCGGGCACCGCGCAGCGCAGCCACGGCGCCGACCGCGGCGTACGTGCCGCTGACCCATTCGCCGATGCGGCCGCCGGCGTGCAGCGGCGGCCCGTCGGGACGCCCGCGCGCTCCGGTGGACCCGCACTCGGCCTGCAGCGTGAACTCGGTAGCAGGACGCTGCGCGTACGGGCCCCATCGACCGTAGGGGGTGATCGACACCACGACGAGGTGGGGGAACCGTTCCCGCACATCGACGACGTCGAGGTCGCCGCTCTCCACGACGATGTCGGCGCCGGCGAGGAGCGCGTCGCGTTGGTCGAGGCCGACGACGGAACGCTTCGAGGTGTGCAGGAACCGGAACAACGCGCCGTCCTCGTCACCGAGGTCCTGGTGCGACGCGGTCCACCGGCGCAACTGCTCGCCCGCTTCAGGCTCGGCCTTGACGACGTCGGCGCCCGCGTCTGCGAGCAGCTTCGTGCAATACGCGGGTGGAATCCCGCTGCCGCAGTCGAGGACGCGCACCGAGTCGAGCATCGCGTGCAGACCTTACGGGACGGCGCGCTCGCTGCCGTCGAGGTTCTTCACCGGTCGCGCGATTTCGTCGAGGAACGTTTGCGACAGCACCACCCGGCCGCTGAGCGCGCCGGGCTCACACGTGGCCAGGGCGAGCACCGCCTCGACCAGGACCTCGACCGGCTCGACCAGGTCGGGGCGGGCGTCCATCAACTCCCCGACGAGGGCCTGCGCGCCGGGCGTGCGCACCGCCGCCACGGGAGCGACGCTGTTGACCGCGATGCCGTCGGCGTAGGTCTCCGCCGCGAGCCCGGTGGTGAACCGTTCGAGGGCCGCCTTCGACGCGCCGTACATCGTCGCCGCCGCCGTGGGCGGCAAGGCGACGCCTGCCTTCGGATGGCGTGACGTGACGCTGCTGACGTTGACGATCCAGCCGCGATGCTCACGTCGCATCCGCGGCAGGACCGCGAGGCAGAGGTCGACCGGTGCGTGGACGTTCAACTCGAACAACAGCCGGCGCCGCTTCTGCGGGAAGTCGTCGATCGGCAGGTAGAACGCGGCGGCGGCATTGTTGACGAGTACGTCGACCGGCCCGAGCGCGGCCTCCACCTGCGGCACGATCTCGGCTCGGGCCTCCGTATCGGCGAGGTCGGCCGCGATCGCGGTGGCGCGGCCCCCGCCTCGTTCGATCGCGGCCACCGTCTCGTGGAGCGACCCCGGAAGCCGCAGATGCTCGTCGAGCGTGCGGGCCGTCACCGCGACCGCCGCGCCTTCGGCCGCGAACCGGGTTGCGATCGCGGCGCCGATTCCCCGGCTCGCGCCCGTGACGAGCGCGACCTTCCCGTCGAGTGCGCCCACGGCGGCGTCTACGCGTACTGCTTCGCGAGGTGCTGTTCGCGCTGGCGCGTCGTGCTGTGCACGGGATCCTTGTCGTAGTTGGGCAGCACCTGCGCGCCGAACGTCTCGACGGCCTCCACCGCGATCTCGATGGGCATCGTCGTCGACAACATGCCGAACACCAATTGGTCCGCACCCGCGTCGACGTAGCCCTGCACCGACGCGTTGACCTCTTCCGGTGTGCCGATGCACACGAGGCCGGCCTTGATGCTCGCGTCGAGTCCGTCGGGCGTCGGCTCCGGAATGAGGTCGGGCCACGTCGGGACGCCGGGCGGCTTCGGGAACGTGTCGAGGTAACGGAAGACCAGGCTGTTCTGGTAACCCGACGTCATGTTGCAGGCGATCTCGCGCGCTTTCTGGCCGTCTTCGAGGCACAGCATCTGGCTCGTGACCATGACATTGTTGTTGACGTACTCACCCACGGGATCGGCGTTCTCGATCTCGGTCTTGTAGACCTCGATCAGCTTCTTCAGCGAGTCGGGTGATCCCATCGTGAAGCACAGCACGCCGAGACCCATCCGGGCCGCCTTCTGGAAGGTGCCCGGATTGCCCGCCGCGATCCACATGGGCGGGTGCGGCTTGGTGTACGGCTTCGGCAGCACGTTGCGCGGCGGCATCGAGAAGAAGCGGCCCTCGAAGCTGTAGTCGGTCTCGCTCCACATGCGTTTGAACTGGGGGAGCACCTCGTCCACCATCTCCTTGGTGAGCTCCGGGTCCTCGATGCCGAAGCCGCGTTGCTCGGTGGTCGACGAGCCGCGTCCGACTCCGAACTCGAAGCGGCCGCCGCTGAGATGGTCGAGCATCGCGACGCGCTCCGCGACACGCGCGGGCGGGTTCACCGGCGGCGTGATGTTGATGATCCCCGAGCCGATGTGGATCCGGTTCGTGACGCCGGCGGCGTATGCCATGAACGACTCGTTGGCCGACAGGTGCGAGTACTCCTCGAGGAAGTGGTGCTCGGTGGCCCACGAGTACTTGAAGCCCGACCGGTCGGCGGCCTTCGTCCACTCGATCTCGTCCATCAGACGGTTGTGCTCGGCGTGCTCGGGATCCTTGTCGCGCAGCTGATGCGGCAAGTAGAGGCTGTTGAAGATCCCGAACTCCATGGTCATCCCCCTGACGGCGTGTCAGAGGAACGTACCGGCCCCGTCCGGATTGCCGCAACGCTGAGGGGCATCACTTCTTCGCGGCGGCCGCCTTCTTCGCCGCCAGCCAGCCCTTGATCATCTCGCCGAAGTCGTTCGGGTTGTACATGTCTTCCTCGTAGTCGAACAGGCCGTTGCCCGCGTAGTGCAGCTTCGTCCAGTTCGCCTCTTCGTGCACGCTGCCGTCACCGGGGTCGTCCATCCGGTTCAACACCGAGCAGATCACCCAGCCGCGGTTCTCGTCGATGACGTACCACTCGACGGGAAACGAGCGCATGTCCTCGTTGATCGGCTCGTGCATGGTCTTCATGATCCAGTCGAGGATCTGCGTGCGGCCTTCGAAGTGCCCGTAGTGGTGCTCGTAATAGCGCGCGTTCTCGGTGAAACACTCCGACCACTCGCGCCAGTCGCCGCTCTTCGCGGACCGGTCCGCCGCGTCCTGGAAGTGCTGGAACGCCTGCTCGATCTCGTCGCGTGCGAACTTCCCCACCGTGCCTCCTCGCGTCGTGTGCGGGAGTTCTAGCTTTGGGAGCCGTGTCGGGCAACGGGACAGCGCTGCGGTGGCGGGGCCCGACTCCCTTCCGGGCGCCATTCGGCACGCGAGAAGGGCGCCGGGAGTCCCGGCGCCCTTCCTGGTTCCGCTCGTTTCAGTCCGCGACTACTGGAGAAGCCACGCGAGCCGGCTGTAGGCGGGCTTGGTGCTGAAGTTGCCACGGAGCAGGCCCATGTACGCCGCCCAGTCGTTGGAGAAGCTCGGCGAGTAGTCGCGCACGGTGTCGACGAGCAGCGGCCCCGTCCACGGCTTGCCGACCCACCAGCGAAGCCCCTGGTCGAGGTAGTTCGCCTGATCGTTCTCGTTGACCACCTTCGGGTCGCTGCTCCCGGTGGGGGCGCCGTATTCGGTGCCCCAGATCTGCTTCCACCCGTCACCGTGCTGCGACATGACGTCGTGCTCCCACTGGGACTGGAGGAGCGGGTTCCATGTGATGGACCCGGACGTCGGAGAGTTGGGCAGCGGCGGGTACGGGTGCACGCCGAACGCGTCGAAGCTTCCCTGCGCGCCGGCGGCGTACATCGCGCTGAGGAAGTTGACCGGGTTGCGCGGGTCGTGGGGATCGGCCGCCAGATCACCGTGCGGCGCGAGGCCACCAGAGATGACGGTGACATGCGAGTCGACCGAATGCGCCGCGCCGTATGCGGCCCTCAGCAGCCCCACATAGTCGCCTGCGTTCGGACCGGCGGCCCACCAGGGGTCCCAGTTCGGCTCGTTCCAGATCTCGTAGTGGTGAACACCGACCGGCGCGTAACGCGCGACGGTCGCGCTCACGAAGTTGGCGAACCAGCCGTTGTTGGCCGGCGGGCAATACATCGTGTTCGCACAGGCCCCGCGCCGTGCCCACGGCGGTGAGTACGTGGGCGCCAACACGACGCTCATCCCACGCGCGCGCGCGTTGTTCACGACACGATCGGTCCATCGCCAGTCCCATTGGCCTGGCGAGTTCTCGATGGAATTCCAGTCGGCATCGAGGCGAACCCACTTCGCGCCGGAGAACGCCATCATGTCGAAGTCACGCTTCAGGTCGGCGTCGCTCTCCCACAGCACGTGTGCACTCGAGAAACCGGCTCGGTACCCGGATATCCCACCTCCGGAGGATGAACGTGATCCAACGCCTCGCGCACAACCGAGCAACGCGAAGACGAGGACGAGACAGGACGACAAAAGGACAGCACGCGGCTTTCGCCGCACGATTGCATTGACCACGATTCGGCACCTGGGGGTTCGAGGGCTTCGGCAGGAGCACGTCGTCTGGGTTGACGGACCCCTACGCTCGGACCGCGCTCGTCGTTGAGCGCCCCCCGCCCTTCCACGATGGCGTCACGCGGCACGCGACACACGGTGCGGAAGCTCGGAGGATTCCACCGGTGGTACTCCGCCGCACCACTCGGTGGATGGGTAACGCTAACCGACGGTTTTCTACCCGTTGCCAACTAGAGAGCCAGGTTTTTCGGCCCTTTTTGCATGCGCGCGTCGCGCGCGACGAACGGGCACCGAAACCCCGCTCCGTCAGATTGGGCAAACAGTGAGATATGGGTGCATCGTTCGCGCGCTCTGTCGGCGATCGTGCATTTGTTCGCCGTGACAGCCGGATTCTGTCGACTCGCCGTGATAGTGCGCCCGTGACCGGGTACGACTGGCGTGACCGGTGTCTTTCTCCCGGAAGCCACCCATCGTGGAGTACCACTCGAAGTACGCGCGCTACGCGCGACGGCGCGAAAATCGCTTCACCGGGTGGGCCGCTCGCCCCATGATCGGGTCACGGCGCACGTCGATCGACAAGATTCGCCTCTTCGGAAAGAGTGTGCGTTGCCGGCATGAGCGGCGCGCGCAGCGGGGGTTGACATGAGCGTTCGACGGGTGGTCACCGGCGTCGATGACGAGGGCAAGTCGTACATCGCGGCGGACGAGGCGGCGCCGTTCCGGGGCGGCTTCTTCGAGTTGTGGTCGACCGACGGTCCTGTTCCCGAGCCACTGCCGGCCGGCCCGCTCGTCACCGGGCTCGAGCCATCTCCCGGTGGAACGTGGTGGCGCGTCTTCTCGATGCCTCCCGAATCGGTGATCCGCGAGCGCGTCGCGGCGGGCGATCTCCCGGGGATGGACCCGGACGGCTTCCACACGACGGCGTCCGTCGACTATGTGCTCGTGCTCGACGGGGACGTCACGCTCCAGTTGGACCGCGGCTCGGTGGACCTCCACACCGGCGACTGTGTGGTGCAACGGGCCACGCGACACGCATGGCACAACGTCACCGAACGCCCGGCGACGATGATGGTCGTCATGGTCAGCTCACTGCCCTTGGCCTAGCGGGACGCCACGTTTCGGCGCAATGCCACCCGGGCAGCGTGACTTCGATGCGCACGCTTGCCGCGCTCGCGTTCGGTGCCCTGGCGCTCGCCGCCTGCGGATCGTTCAGCGAAAAGCCGGGCCGTCCGCCTGTGGCGCTTCCGGGCCGCGTGAACAACGAGGGCATTCGCGACGCGACGGGGACGACACGCCTCGGGCTCGAGCTGCGGTCATACGCGTTCAAGCCCACGTTCCTGCGGGCCCAGCCCGGACAGCAACTCACGCTCGATCTCGACAACACGAGCGACGTGGCGCACACGTTCAGCGTCGCTAATCAGCCGAACGGCGTCGATGTGGTCGTCGCGCCGCACCACAAGCGGAAGGTGGTGGTCAGCGCGCCGCTCGACGGCTCGCTCGTGTTCGTGTGCCGGTTTCACGAATCGTCCGGGATGCAAGGCGCGATCTACGTGTTGCCGGGACGGCCCGTCATCGGCGCACCCGGCGGGGTCACGAGCACGACACGCACGCCCTTCCCGAGCGGTTGGGGCTCGTAGCGGCGGCGATACTGGGCCCCCGGACGCTCGCTGCTCCGGGCGCACTCATGCTTCGTCCATGCGGAAGCCGAGCTTCAGCGTCACCTGGAAATGACCGATCACACCGTTTTCGAGGTGTCCTCGGATCTCCGTGACCTCGAACCAGTCGAGGTTGCGCAAGGTCTGGGCGGCGCGCTCGACCGCGCCGCGGATTGCGTCATCGACGCCGACCGTCGACGAGCCCACGATCTCCGTCACCTTGTACACGCGCTCGCTCACGTCGTCTCCTCGCTGTCAATTGTCACGTGATGGTCTCCAGTCGGGATGCAGCGCGCGCTCCAGCGCGAAACGCTGCGCGCTGATGGTCTGCCCGTTCATGCTCGGCGCGTCGGCGGCGGTAGCAAGCCACGCGACGACGGACGCAGGGACGGACGGCGGTGCTCCGCGGTAGACGCCTTCGAAGCCGTGCTCGCGCTGGTTGACCTCCATGCGCTCGGTGAGCACGAAGCCGGGCTCGACGTTGAACACGCGGATTCCGCGCCGCCCGAGCTCGAGCCCCAGGATCGGGGCGATTCGGTGGAAGGCGCCTTTCGACATGGCGTAGGCGACACCCCACCCTCCTTCGCCTGCCGGCGCCGGTGGGTCGGTGACGGCAACTGCCGAGGTCATGTTGATGATCGTTCCGTCGCGGCGCTCGAGCATGCCGGGCAGGACCGACTTGATGAGCACGACCTGCGCGAGCACGTTCGCCTCGAGCTTCGTCTCCAACATCGCGACGCTCGTGTCGACGAAGTGACTCATGCTCCCGGGCCCGGTGTGGACAGCGTTGTTGACGAGCACGTCGATGCGGCCCCACTCGTCGAGCGTTCGCTGTACCGCGGCGCCGAGCGACGCGCGGTCGAGCAGGTCCATCGGTATCGCCAGCGCACGCTGTCCCGCATCCTCGACCTCTGCCGCGGTCGTGTCGAGGCTTCCGGGCACCATGCGGGCCCGCTCGTCGGAGTCGTCGACGCCTTCGCCCTCGTGCACCGTTCGCGCGGTGATGGCGACGTCGAAGCCCGCTCGCGCGAGGTGGACAGCACACTCTTTGCCGATACCCCGGCTCG
This sequence comes from Acidimicrobiia bacterium, assembly GCA_024281095.1. Taxonomy (GTDB): domain Bacteria; phylum Actinomycetota; class Acidimicrobiia; order IMCC26256; family JAMXLJ01; genus JAMXLJ01. Next base: position 70,504 of record JAMXLJ010000157.1, read on the forward strand.
CACCCGTCACGAACGCAACTGAACGGGACACTCACCTCTCCTCACGTACGAATTCCTGCAAGCGCTACCGTGCCGCCCGCAAGGCTGTCGAGAAGCTCCGGATGCGGCATCAGGTGCGAGCCCGGCAGCCTCAGGTCGAGAACGTATTCGATTTCCTCTGTGGCGTCAGGAGGACGCACATGCTCGAAGGGATGGCAGGAAAGGTCGCGATCGTCACCGGCGCGGGCCGCGGCTTGGGGCGAGCGGAGGCGCTCGAGCTCGCGGGCCAGGGCGTGCGCGTCGTCGTCAACGACTTCGGCATGTCGCTGGCAGGCGAGAAGGAAGAGAGCCCGGCGGACGCCGTTGTGGCGGAAATCTCCAGCGCGGGCGGAGAAGCGATCGCGCACCGCGGCGACGTCGCGGACTGGAACGACGCCGAGTCGCTGATCGATCTCGCGGTCCAGACCTGGGGTGGGCTGGACATCCTCGTGAACAACGCCGGTTTCCTACGCGACCGCATGATCTTCAACATGAGCGAGGCCGACTTCGACAGCGTCGTTCGAGTTCACCTCAAAGGACACTTCTGCACGATGCGGCACGCGTGCGCGTACTGGCGCGACGCGTCCAAGTCGGCGGGCGCCCCCGTCTACGGCCGGATCGTCAGCACGACATCCGAGTCGGCACTGCTGTGCAGCCCCGGCCAGCCGAACTACTCACCCGCGAAGGCCGGGATCATCGCGTTGACGGTGTCGACCGCTCAGGTGATGGCGCGATACGGAGTGACCGCAAACGCGATCGCCCCGCGCGCCCGTACCCGGATGACCGAGACGATGGAGAGCTTCGGGCGCTCGGACGGCGACTTCGACGTGTTCGCGCCGGCCAACGTCTCTCCGCTCGTCGCCTATCTCGCGTCACCGGCCGCGGCGAACGTCTCCGGGCAGGTGATGATCGTGTACGGCAAGCACATCGACGTGCTCGAGGGCCCGGGTGTGGTACGAAGCTTCGAGTCGCCCGCGCCGTGGACACCCGACGACGTTTCCGGCCACCTGTCGCCGTTCTTCCAGACCCGAACGATGATCCGCGACGGCTTCATCATCCGCATGCCCGGATAGTTGCGCGGTAGTTTCCGCGCTATGGCGGACGAGACCCTGCGCATCGAGCCTTTCACCGTCGACGTGCCCGACGACGTGCTCCGCGATCTCCAGGAGAGGCTCCGGCGCACGCGGTTCCCGGAGCAGATACCCGACGGGGGGTGGGACTACGGCACCGAGCTCGGATATTTGCGGGAGCTCGTCGACTACTGGATCCACTCGTACGACTGGCGCAAGCAGGAGGCCCGGCTCAACAGCTTCGACCAGTTCGTCACCGAGATCGAGGATCAGCGGCTCCACTTCCTCCACGTCCGCTCACCGGAGCCCGACGCGCTCCCGTTGATCATCACCCACGGCTGGCCGGGATCCATCGTGGAGTTCCTCGACATCATCGGGCCGCTCACCAACCCGCGCGACCACGGCGGCGATGCCGCGGACGCATTCCACGTCGTGTGTCCGTCGATCCCCGGATATGCCTTCTCGGGCCCCACACACGAGCGCGGTTGGGACCCGCAACGGGTGGCACGCGTGTTCGCCAAGCTCATGGCCGGATTGGGATACGAGCGGTACGGCGCGCAAGGGGGTGACTGGGGTTCGATGATCTCGACCCAGATCGGCCTGACCGACGCGGCGCACGTCGCCGGCGTGCATCTCAACATGGTGATCGCGCTGCCGCCGGAGGGCGAGGACTTCTCCACGCTGACGGAGACCGAGATGGCCGGTCTCGCGGCGGCCGCCGACTACATGGAGAACGAGAGCGGCTACGCCAAGATCCAGGCGACCAAGCCGCAGACCATCGGGTATCTGCTCGACGATTCGCCGGCCGGCCTCGCGGCATGGATCGTCGAGAAGTTTCGCACCTGGAGCGATTGCGATGGGGACCTGGAGCGCCGGTTCAGCAAGGACACGATGCTCACGAACGTGATGCTGTACTGGGTCACTGCCACCGGCCATTCCGCGGGCCGCCTCTACTACGAGGCCACCAAGGCCGGTCGCTTCGGGCCCCAGGGTGCGCGGGTCGAAGTTCCGACGGGCGCGGCGATCTTCCCGAAGGAGATCGTGCGGCCGCCGCGGCGGTGGGCCGAGCAGGCGTACAACATCACGCGCTGGACCGAGATGCCGTCGGGCGGGCATTTCGCCGCGCTGGAGGAGCCGGTGTTGCTCGTCGACGACATCCGATCGTTCTTCGCGTCGGTGCGGTAGCGATGCGCGAGTTGCGCGGCAAGGTCGCCGTCGTCACGGGCGCAGGGAGCGGCATCGGGCGCGGGCTCGCGTGCCAATTCGCCGCGGAGGGCATGCGCGTCGTCGTCGCCGACTTCGAGCATGCCGCACTGAGCGAGACGGCACGGCTGCTCTGCGACTCAGTGGCGGCGACGGACGTGTTGGCGGTGCCGACCGACGTTTCCGACGCGGACGCGGTGGAATCGCTCGCGACGTTCACGTACGAGCGGTTCGGCGCCGCTCACGTGCTCTGTAACAACGCGGGTGTGTTCCAGGGCGGCCTGTCGTGGCAGCGCACCGAAGCCGACTGGAACTGGGTCTTCGGCGTCAACGTGTTCGGGATCATCAACGGGATCCGTTCGTTCGTGCCCCGGATGTTGGAGCAGGGCGGCGAAGGACACGTCGTCAACACGGCGTCGATCGCGGGGCTCGTGACCGGTGCGTACTCCGGCCCCTACAACACCTCCAAGTTCGCCGCGGTCGCGCTGTCCGAGTCGCTTGCCCACGATCTGCGGGCCTCCGGCTCGTCGATCGGAGTGTCGGTGCTGTGTCCGAGCGCGGTGAACACGCGCATCGCCGAGTCGACCCGGAACCGGTCCGGCGCGCTTGCGAGTGAAGCCGAGGCTCCCGACGCGCACTTCGTGGAGCAGGCCCTCGCGGACCTTACGGCTGGCGGGCTCGATCCCGCCACAGTGGCCGGGATCGTGGTCGACGCGATCCGGTGCGATCAGTTCTACATCCCTACCAATGCCAGCTACGACGACCAGGTGCAAAGTCGCTTCGAAGACATGCTTGCCCGCCGCCTTCCACGCGCCGTCGCGTACGACTGATGACCGACGCGCCCTCGCTGCTCGACATCGCCGATCAGCTCGCGATCCGTGACCTGCTCGCGGACTTTGGTGACGCGGTGAACCGCATGGTCGCCACCGACGCCGGCGCTCTCTTCACTCCTGACGGTGAGTGGGTCGTGAGCGGATGGGGTGAGCATCGTGGCCGCGACGAGATCGTCACGTTCCTCGCCGGCCTGCTCGACCGTTGGGACGTGTTCCTCCATCTCGTGCACAGCGGACGGGTCCACCTCGACGGCGACCGTGCCACGGGCCGGTGGTACATCAGCGAGTTCGGGCGGTTGAAGGACGGCACCGAGGTGAAGTTCGCGGGTGTGTACCGCGACGACTACGTGCGGGGCGACGGCGGCTGGCGCTTCGCACGGCGCCGGTACGACAGCATGTTCCGGCGCCGGGGCGTCGACCTCGAGGTGACCCCGTTCCCATCGCTTTGACCCACGGGGACGCTGCGATCAGCGCGGCGCTCGCGGCATCCCCATGCCGACCATTGCGATGATGTCGCGCTGGACCTCGTTGGTCCCGCCTCCGAACGTGAGGATCAGCGTTCCCGCATAGCTGCGCTCGAGCCGGCCGCGCAGGGCCGCGCCCGGCGTGCCCCGCTTGAGATAGCCGGCGGGCCCGAGCACCTCGAGGAGCAGCCGGTACGCCTCGAGGTAGAGCTCGGTGCCGAACACCTTGGTCACCGACGCATCGGCGGGGTTGATCGCACCGGTGGTCAGTCCCCAAGCCACCTTCCAGTTCATCAACTTCAGGAACTCGACCCGTGCCGCGACCCGCGCGAGGCTCAGCTGCACCCATTCCTGATCGATGACGCGCGCGCCGTTCGCGAGCGTCGTATCGGCCGCGAAGCGGCGCACGTCGTGCAGGTGCCGGTACACCACGCCCGCATTGCAAAGAGCGACCCGCTCGTGATTGAGCTGGGTCGTGATGAGCTTCCAGCCTTCGTTCTCCTCGCCGACACGTGCCGTCACGGGCACGCGCACGTCGTCGTAGAACGTCGCGTTGGTGCGGCCGCCGCCGACGATGTGAATCGGGCTCAACGAGAAACCCTCGGCCGCGGTCGGCACGATGAGGATCGAGATGCCCTTGTGCTTGGGCGCGTCCGGATCGGTTCGCACGGCGAGCCACACGTACTCCGACTGGTTTGCGAGGCTTGTGAAGATCTTCTGACCGTTGATCACGTACTCGTCGCCGTCGCGGACGGCTCTCGTCTTCAGCGCAGCGAGGTCGGTGCCCGCCCCCGGCTCGGAGTAGCCGATCGCGAACTGGATCTCACCTTGCAGGATGGGCGGGAGGAAATGCTGCTTCTGCTCTTCGGTGCCGAAGCGCATGAGCGTCGGTCCGACCGTGTTGATGGTGAGCAACGGCACCGGGGCTCCCGCCCGTGACGCCTCGTCGAAGAAGACGAGTTGCTCGATGGGCGAACGGTTCTGGCCGCCGTACTGCTTGGGCCATCCGATCCCGAGCCAGCCGTCGGCGCCCATCTTGCGTGCCAGTTCGCGGCTGAGCGGGCCGCCCATCTCGTGCCGGGCCATCTCTTCCTCGACCTCGGGCGTCATCATCGCCGCGAAGTACTCGCGCAGCTCGGCGCGCAATGCCTCTTGCTCGGATGTGAGAGCGAGCTCCATGAGCGGTGACAGTACCGGCGCGCGGGTGCGGCCGTCTCCGACGAGGGGCAGGCGAGAGCAGGGGCGCGGATCAGGCCGGAGTGAAGCTCGCCGGCATGCGCTTGATGCCGTGGATGAAGCTCGACTGGAGCATCGACGGCTCTCCGGTGACCTCGATGTCGGGGAGCCGCCGGAACAGCTCCTCGAACATCACCTTGATCTCGCGGCGGGCCAGGTTCGCGCCGAGACAGAAATGCGGGCCGCCGCCGCCGAAGCCGAAGTGATCGTTCGGCGAGCGCGTCACGTCGAAACGGTACGGGTCGGCGAACGCGCGCTCGTCGCGGTTCGCCGAGTTGTAGAACATGACGACCTTGTCGCCTTCTTTGACGCGCTGGCCGCCGATCTCGACGTCGCGCGTGGCGGTGCGCCGGAAGTTGATGACCGGAGTCGCCCAACGGACGATCTCCTCCACTGCGGACGGCGACACACCCTCGAAGTCCGACTGCCATCGCGCGCGTTCCCCGGGGTTCTTCGTGAGGGCCAGCATGCCGTGGCTGATGGCGGTTCGGGTGGTCTCGTTGCCTGCAACCACGAGGAGAACGAAGAACGAGCCGAGCTCGCTCGGAGTGAGCCGCTCGCCGTCGACCTCGGCGTGCATGAGTGTCGAGGTGATGTCGTCGCCCGGAGTGCGCCGCCGCTCCTCGGCCAGGTCGAGGCCGTACTGGTAGAGCTCGAACCCCGCGGCCATCAATTGCTCGAGGCTCGTCACGTACTCCGGGTCGCCGACACCCAGGACGATGTTGGTCAACTCGAACACTCGTTGCTCGTCGCTCTCGGGGATTCCGAGCATGTCGCACACGATCTGGAGCGGCATGGGCGCGGCGATCTCGGCGACGAAATCGCACTCGCCCTTCTCGGCGACCGCATCCACGACTTTGCGGGCTCGTGCGCGCACGTATTCCTCGAGCTTGCGCACCTGCTTCGGTGTGAAGCCGCGGCTCACGATGTGGCGCAGCTTCGTGTGCCGGGGCGCGTCCATGTTGATCATCGAGCCGAGGAATTCCGCGAGCTCCTGCGGAATGTCGCCGATGTTGGTTCCCTTGCCCGAGATGAACGTGGTCGCGTCGCGGCTGACGCGCACGACGTCGTCGTAGCGGGTGACGGCCCAGAAGCCGCGGCCCGGCGGGATGTTCTGGAACGCGAGCTCGTCGTGGAACGACACTGGCCGCTCGGCTCGGAGCTTGGCGAAGATGCCCTCGAGGTCGGCGCGCACCCACGTGGCCGGATCACCGAGTCGGATGTCATCGACCGAGAGCTCCGTGGTAGGAGAGGTACCCACCGTCCCTCCTTGTCAGGTGTGACGGACACAGCCGACCCCGTAGTCTTGCGCAGCCCACTCGAGGAAGGGAATCTTCACATGGCCAAGGTGTCGATGCTCGCGAAGCTCGTCGTGAAGGACGGCAAGGGTGACGAGCTGATCGCTGCGTTCGAGGACTTGTTCCGTCAGGTCGAAGCAGAGCCCGGTACCGAGGTCTACGCGATGAACCGGTCCAGCAGCGACCCGGACGTCTTCTGGTTCTACGAGTTGTACGCCGACGCCGACGCGCTCGGCGCTCACGGCGGCAGCGAGGCGATGAAGAAGGCGGGGGCCGTGTTCGGGCCGCTCATCGCCGAGAGCGAGCTGATCATGGGTACGCCCGTCAGAGCCAAGGGCGTGAAGGTCTAGCGACCACATCACCGTGGCGGTCGAGGCGATGGACACGTCGCGCTACGTCCCGTTCTCTCGCGAGGAATGGGCGCAGCTGCGTGCCGCGACGCCGCTGACGCTCGACGAGCGCGACCTCGAGCGCATGCGAGGGATCAACGAGCGCATCTCGCTCGACGAGGTCGTCGACGTGTACCTGCCGCTGTCGCGCTTGCTGAACCTCCAGGTCGCCGCGGCCCGCGGCCTCTCTCAAGCGGTCGACGTGTTCCTCGGCGTGCCGACCGTCAACCGCCCGTACGTCATCGGCATCGCGGGAAGCGTCGCGGTGGGAAAGAGCACGACCGCGCGAATCCTGCAGGCGCTGTTGTCGCGCTGGCCCGATCACCCACGCGTCGATCTCGTCACCACCGACGGCTTCCTCCACCCCAACCATGTGCTGGAGTCGCGCGGGCTCATGAGCCGCAAGGGCTTTCCGGAGAGCTACGACGTGCGCCGGCTGCTCGAGTTCGTGGCCGACGTGAAGGCGGGAAACCTCGAGGTTTCGGCGCCGGTGTACTCGCACATCACCTACGACGTGCTCGACGACGACATCCAGGTTGTACGCCGGCCGGACATCCTGATCCTCGAGGGCCTGAACGTGCTGCAGACCCCCGACGTGACGAGCGGGCGGCCGTCGCGTCCGGTCGTGTCCGACTTCTTCGACTTTTCGATCTATGTCGACGCGGAGGAGCGCGACATCGAACAGTGGTACGTCGAGCGCTTCCTCACGTTGTGCGAGACCGCCTTCCGTGACGACGCCTCGTTCTTCCGCCACTTCGCAGGGTTGTCGCACGACGAAGCGGTAGGCGTCGCGCGCGGCATCTGGGCCGAGATCAACGCGGTGAACCTGCGCGAGAACATTGCGCCGACCCGTGAGCGGGCCCGCCTGATCCTGCACAAGGGCCGGGACCATTCGGTGGAGTCGGTGCGCCTGCGCCGCTTGTAATTCCTCAGATCTGCGACGGGGTCTCGATCAGCTCCAGCGCGGTGCCGTCCGGGTCGAGGAACAACAACGCGCGCAGTCGTGGGAGGCCCGGCCCCATGTCGAGCTCCGCCGGCGCCGACACGCACGTGACGCCACGGACGCGCAGGGCGTCGTAGTCGGCGTCGATGTCGTCGGTCATGAGCGCCATGCGATACATGCCGAGGTGGTTGGCCACCGGATACGGGGGCGACACCGGCTCGGGGCTGCGCCACTCGACGAGCTCGACCGCGAACCCACCCGCGCGGTCGCGCAGCCGGGCCGCGGTTCCGCGCGCCGCGCCCGCCACGGCGAGGCGCCGCGGGTCCGCCTCCTCGGGCTCGAAGCCGACCACGTCGGTGTAGAACGGCAGGGTTCGGCCGAGGTCGGTACAGCCGATCACCACGCCGGCAACGCCGGCGCCCTCGCCCGGGTCGAGCTGCACGAGCGTGCCGTCGGGGTCGGCGAGCACCGTGCTCGCCTGGACGTCGGGCGAGGTCACCAGCAGCCGGCTGAAACCGGCGGCGACGGCGCTCGCGTGGGGACGCCCCGTGAACGCGGGGACCTTCCACTCCAGCAGGTCGACGACGGGCCCGGTGCCGCCCTGCCAGCCCGTCATCATGAACGCGTCCCACTGTGCCGATTCGAGCCCGAACGCGTCGCCCGGTTGCGGCGCGGTGGGCCGCGTGCGCGCGGCAGGCGAGAGGCCGGCGCGGTCGCGGTAGTACTCGACCGAGCGCTCGAGGTCCGAGCAGTTCACATTGACGTGGAACACCCGCCTCGCGGAGATCGGCATCGGCGTGACGGTATCGTCTCGGCCGTGGACGCGGCAGACGCGGTGAGCAAGCTGATCTACGAGTACGCGGCCCGCATCGACGCCGGCGACTTCGACGGCGTGGCACAGCTGTTCGCGCACGGGACGTTCCTCGACTTCCAGGGCGCGGACGCCGTGCGGAAGTGCTTCGAGCGCATGGTCGTGCGCTACGACGACGGAACGCCACGTACGAAGCACGTGACGACCAACCTGATCGTCGACGTCGACGAAGCGCGCGGCACCGCGACCGCCGGGTCGTACTTCACCGTGCTGCAGAGCGTCGCCGGCTCACCGCTCCAGATCGTGATTGCGGGGCGCTACGCCGACACGTTCCACCGTCTCGACGGCGAATGGTGGTTCGACCGGCGAATGGTCCATTCGGATCTGATCGGGGACCTGAGCCGGCACCTGCAGGTCGACCCGTTCGCCGAACGCTAGAGGACGCGGCCGGTCTTCAGCGGGTTGAGCTCGGAGTCGACGAGCAGCTTCGCCCGCCAGTCGATCGCAACCCCCTCGGATCGCCGGCGCCATCGGGCGACGCTCGCGTCGTCGTCGTACGCAGCTTCGATCTCGGCCCAACGCTCCCAGGTCTCGATCGCCCAGATGACGATCACCTCGGAGTCGTTGACCATCGCGGTGCGGTACGCGCCGACGAGCTGGAGGCCGATGCGACCGGCGATCGGCATCCAGTCCTGTTCGAGCATCGCGAGGTACGTCTTGGCGTGGCCCGGCGCGACCTGCACGGTCTCGTGCGAGTACACCTCGCCGCGAACGCCGCGCTCCATCGCCTCCTCGAGTGTGGGGCTGTACTGCGCGGGGACGAGGATCCGGTCGTAGCCGCCGCTGCGGAAATTCGCGGCTTCGGCCCACCAATGCTCGAGCGACGGATCCTGCAGCGTCGGGCTCTCGAACTCGTGCCGGAAGTTCGCGGCGAGACCTTGCCACCCGTCGAGCTCCCACAGGTTGACCGTCTGGGGCCACCGCTCCGTGCTCCCAACCGTCGCCCACACCCCCACGCAGAGCATGTTGCGTTCGCTGCGGCCGATCGGCCCCCAGTTCGCGGTCATGTGGTGCATGTACTTGGCTCGGTTCTGGCCCACGATGTCGACGAGCTCGTGGATGTAGACCTTGCTGTTCGCCACGACCGGCAAAGTACCTCTGCCAGACTGTCCCAGTGCTGCAGGTCGAGGATCAGGACCGGGTTCGCCTGCTGAGGCTGGACCGGCCGGAGGCGCTCAACGCGTTCTCCGATGCGCTGTACCACGCGGTCGACGACGCGCTCACCGACGCCGCGACACGTGACGACATCGCCGTGGTCGTCATCACCGGCGCCGGCCGGGCCTTCAGCGCGGGCCAGGATCTCGGCGAGATGGCCCGTCTCGCGCCGGCGGCTGACCGCACGCGCACCTCATCCGACGACGGCCGCGGTCACGGGTTCGTCCCGTTCATCAACTCGTTGGCGACGTTTCCCAAGCCGTTGATCGCAGCAGTCAACGGGGTCGCCGTGGGCCTCGGCCTCACCATGCTTGCTCACTGCGACCTCGTGCTCGTCGCCGACGGCGCACGGTTGCGTGCGCCGTTCGTGAGCCTCGGTGTGGTGCCCGAGGCCGCGAGCAGCGCGCTGCTCCCTGCCGTGATGGGATGGCAGGCCGCCGCGCATGCCTTGTTCACGGCGTCGTGGATCGACGCGCAGCAGGCGGTCGACACCGGGATCGCCTGGGCCCGGTTCCCGAACGACAAGCTCCTCGACGAGGCGCTCGAGCTGGCCCGGACGATCGCGGCCATGCCGCTCGTGTCGCTCGTGCGGACGAAGGCGTTGATCCGCGGCGCGCGCGGCTCGATGGTGCACGACGCGCTCGAGCGCGAGCAGGCCGAGTTCGCCCGCCTCACGGGTGGCCCCGCCAACCGTGAGGCGCTCGCCGCGTTCCTCGAGAAGCGGGACCCCGACTTCACGAGGCTTCCGGCCGAGTAGTCAGCGGCTCGGGTAGCGGGGGAGTCGCCGCCGCCGCGGAAGGAACTCCTCGCGACGACGGCGGGCACGCTCGATCGCCAGCGAGGTGTGGCGGTCCACCTGGAACGCTGCGACGGCCGGCCGCTTGCGCACGAGGCCCGCACCGAGCACTAGGAGCACGGTGGCCACCGTGGCGAGGATCCAGTCGCTCGTACCCGTGAAGGCCATCGTGGGACCTCCGGCGCGGTTGCCCGGCGCCGCAGCGGGCGGAGCCGTCGATGCCGCCGCGCCCGCGCCTGGCGTCGTGGGCGTGACGGTGGGGACGCTTGCCGCCTGCAGCGAGCCGTTCACGACCGTGATCGTGCCCGTGGCGTTGCTGTGGATGTCGCGATACGAGACGCTGCCGAGCGCGGTGAACTGGTACGAGAACGTGCCGCCGGGAACGACGTCGTCGGAGGCGAACGTGCCGTCGACCGCCGTGACCGTGTGGGGCCCGCGGTCCTTGTTCGTCCAGACGACCTCAGTGCCCACCGGAACCGAGAGTGTGACGGGGTCGAAGCCCGAGTCGACGATGGCGACACCGACGGTTGCCGGGGCCGGGGATGTATCCCGCTGCGGACCGGACGTCGCGTGAGCCGGGCTCGCGAACGCCAGCACCGCGACGCACGCCCAGATCCACGCGCTCACTCGAGCCAGCCCGCGCATCCGGCCCTCCCTCCCGAGCCAATCGGAAGGTAGCGCCGCCATCCGCGGAAGCGAGGGACCCTCAGCGAGCGTTCACGCCCGTCAGGCCGTATCCTGGCCCCCGGCGCGCGCCGTTGCCGGGTGCGGCAGACGTCCCAAGGGGGCATCCCGTGCGGGATGCCGGGCAGAAGGAGAACACCGGTCGAACCGGTGTGACGAAGGGACGTACCGATGAATTCCAGGGCGGGGGTTCGACGGTGGATGCCGCGCGCGGGCGGTTGACGTCACTCGCCGACGTCGCGCGTCGAGCGGGAGTCTCGATCACGACGGCGTCGCGGGTGATGAGTGCGAGTCCGCATCCGGTTGCCGCGGACACGCGTCGCCGTGTGCTGCAGGCGGCCGACGAGCTCGACTTCGAGCCGAATCTCGTCGCGCGTGGCCTCGTCGCCCATCGCACGAGCATGGTGGCGATCCTGGTCGACGACCTCACTGATCCCGCGGCGGCGCTCGTTGCGCGCGGTGTCGAGGATGACGCGTTCGAACATGGCTTCTCGGTCGTCGTGGGCGACACCGACGGCGACACCGCGAAACAGGTCGCGTACGTCCGCAAGCTGCGTGCGATGCGCGCCGATGCGGTCCTGCTCGCGACCGCGGCAGCGGATGGCGGCGCGAACCGCGAGGATCTGATGCGTCAGTTGCGTCAGGTCGAAGGGGGTGGAGGCGTGATCGTGCGCCTCGGGCCGAACGGCGCGACCCCCTCCGATGTCGCGTGGTCCCGCCGTGACGTCTTCGATCTCGCGGTCGGCCACCTGCACGCACTCGGTCACCGCCGCATCGCGCTCCTTGCCGGTCACGGGCGGGGCGGGCACACGGCCGCGGTGGACGCGTGCCGGTCTGCGATCGAGGCGCTCGGCCTGGCGTTGCCACCGAAGCACGTCGTGACGATGGGCGCGGCGGACAGCGCGGCGGCCATGGCGCAGGCGATCGACGCGCTCACGCCGGAGGTGACCGCCCTCATCGCGACGAGTGATGCGAGCGCGGCCGCGTTGATGGCCGCACTCCAGGCGCGGGGCCGTCGCATCCCGGCCGAGCTGTCGATCTGCGGTCTCGGTGACCTCCCGGTCGCGTCGATGGTGTCGCCGGCGCTGACGACGGTGCGCCTGCCGCTGCGTGAGTCGGGCCGTGTCGGGATGCTGCGCGCGCGCGAGGTCCTCGACGGCGGTGTCTCGGTCAAGCGGACCGAGCTGCCGGTGGAGCTCGTGGTGCGCGACTCGACCGCGCCTGTGCGCGAGGCGTTCTGACCCGTGCCCCTCAGGTGTCTCCCCGCGTCAGGACGCGCGGAGGCCGGGCACGGGAACGTCGCCGGGACGTGGGTCGCCGTGGCGGTCGACGCCGCACAGGTGCTGCCAGGGCCGCGGGACGCGGCCCGCGTCGATCACGCCGGTCGAGAGCAGCGTCGCGAGGATCGGGCGTGTCGCCGTGTGCCGCAGCGCCACGCGGCTCGGTGAGCGCCGGACCGCCTTCCACGTCTCCCAGCCGGGGAGACCGGCGGCCCGGTAGACGCCGGGGTGGACCATCGTGTCGAACAGCACCTGGATGATCCGCGGCGCGAGCCACCGGATACGTCGCCGTTCACGCGGCGGTGCCTCGGCCCAGAGCTCGGGTAGCACCGTGCGTGCGAACGAGAGGTGACGTGCCTCCTCCTGACGGTGATAGCGGTTCACCGCCGCCAGCAGGGGATCGGTGTCGGGGTGCTCCGACGCGATGCGCTGCAACAGGTCGGGAATCTCCTCGCCCCCGAGGATCAGGACGGTGAGGAGCGCGGGCTGGCTGACGGCCCACCGCATCATCCGGTGACCGAACCAGCCGGCCGGCCCCCGCTCGAACGGATTGCGCGCAGTAGGCGCGAGCTCGTGGATGAGGCGCACGAACGCGCGCGAGTGACGCGTCTCCTCGCCGATCTCGTGGAACATGTAGACGATCCGCGGGTCGGTGACGTCAGGCGCCTCGGCGATCTGCAGCGCGAAGCCCGCGGTGAGCGCGGCCTCGAAGCGCACGCCCGCGTCGAGCATCGACGCAACCTGCTCGCGTGACAGGCGGTCGAGCTCCTCCTCGGAGAGGTCGAGGTCGAGATCGTGCACGGACAGCAGCTCGCGACCGATCACCGCCCCCGGACGCATCGAGCCCCATTCGAAGCTCTCCGGGTCGATGACCCGGCGGGACGACACGGCATTCAGCTGTGAGATCCGCCCGTCTGCCGGGCGGGTGTCCGCGGCCAGCGTCGCGCTCATGGCTGCCTCCCTCGCCTGCCTTCGGGCCCGCGCTCCGGGCCGGTGCGTTCCCCATGACGTACCCCGGCGAGTGACGAATCTAAACACCAAGAAGAATCTTCAGATTTTTGATTCCCCTGGTGAACGGTAAGCTGCGTCGGTGCTGCAGGAGCGGCCAGAGCCGGACGGATTGCCGGAGACGAAGGGCGAACGGACCCGGGCCCGGCTGCTCGAGCTGGCGATCCGGCGATTCGCAGCCGAGGGGTTCCGCCGCACGTCGGTGTCGGACATCGCACGCGATGCCGGGCTCACGCCCGCCGCCGTCTACGCCTACTTCGCCGGCAAGGAGGCGCTCTTCGAAGCCGCGGTCGACGCGGACGCGGCCGCGCTCATCGACGACGCCCGTGCCGCCTCGACCGGAGGCGGCATCCTCGACCGTGAGGTCGACTTCGTGGGGGCCCTGATGCAACGGGTCGAGGAACACCCGCTCGCCCGGCGCGTCCTCGCCGGCCTCGAGCCCGACGCGATCCATCGCGTCGTGCGCCTCCCCTCGCTGGACGCGGTCACCGCGCAGCTCGCCGACGAGCTCGGGGCGGCGCAGCGCGCGGGTGACGTGCGCGCGGACCTGGATCCGGTGCTCATCGCGGAGGGTCTGGAGTCCATCGTGCTCGCGCTCCTGATGGCACACGTGCAGACGGGCGAGGGCGCCGAGGCGAGCCGGGCGACGAGCGTCGTCGCGGTCCTCGAGGCCGCCCTCCGGCCGCCTGCCGGCTGACTTCCGCATCCGACCGCATCCTGTGACGTCCGTCTCCCGATTCGCCACGCGACGCGCGGCCTCGCTACCGTGGAAACGGAAGCCCATTTGAGGCTTTTGTTCCCTTTCCCTCGCGTGGCGCTTCCGCGCGGGTGCGAAACGGGATCAGCGAAGCGGAGCGCAGCAGCTCCACATCCATTGGACGGTGCCGTGAGGCCCGACTTCAGGAGACGACCATGCAACGAAGCCTTCCCGGCTTCGTCGCGGCTGTCGTGCTCGCAACCCTCTGTGCGGCGGTGGTTGCCGTGACACGCGGTTCCACCTTCCGTCCCGAGGAGCACGCGGTCGCCGCGGAGCTCGACAAACTCCATCCGGCGCGGCCGGTCGCCGCACACCGGCGTCCCACCCGGTTCGACATGCCGGACGGGACAAGTTCCATCCCTTCCTTGTCGGTCTCGAAGATCGTCGGGGAGCTCAACCGGTACCTGGCCGCGGTGAAGTCCGCGCAAGAGCAGGCCTGGTACCAGGCCGCAACCGCCGCCCTCGCTTCGCAACACGCGGCGGCGAACCAGCGGTCGCAGGCACGAAGCCGGTCGGGCAACACGTCCGCGCCGGTGTCAGGCGGAGTCGACTTCTTCGCGTGTGTCCGTCACCACGAGAGCCGCGGCATCTACTCCGTGGTCAACCGTGGTTCCGGCGCAGCCGGCGCGTACCAGTTCATGCCCACTACGTGGAACAACGCGGCGCGCGATGCCGGTCGCGCGGACCTCGTGGGCGTGAATCCCTCGGCCGCGTCACCAGCTGACCAGGATGCAATCGCCCGCTACGTCTACACGACGCAGGGCGCGCGTCCGTGGGCCGGCTCGGGCTGCTCCTAGCCCACGACGGCACCACTTCCTCTGCGGTTCGGCCCGAGTCCGGCGGGCCGGGCCCGGGGGCTCGGGCGGGATCGCTTCGTTTCCTTTCGCACGCTCGCTCCCACTCTCGTCCGCCGCCATGCGCGTTTCACGCGTGCACGCCCGGTTTCGACGTGCCCGCGTGTCCGCCGGCGTGCCGCCGCCGTCTACCGTGACCCGCATCGACGAGCGACCCCCCGATCTCGCGTTCGGCGCGTTCAGTGAACGGGCGCCATGGATCGTCGAGCCCGAGCGCCTCGCTTGGCGCCGCGATCTCGACGCCGTCCGGGCGCGCGTGCGCGGCGAGGTTCCCGTGCTGTTGCGGCCCCGCCGGTTCCCGCCGGCCGGCCGCCTCGTTCGCGTGGTGCGGTCCGTCGGCACGGCGCTCGCCCTCTGGTACGCCAAGGAGCGGGGTCGTCCGACGTCGCGAGCGGCGCTGTCGCGCCGGCTGCGCCAGTCGTTCGAGCGTCTGGGCTCGACCTACGTCAAGCTGGGCCAGATCATCTCCTCGGGCGACGGGCTCTTCCCCGAGGAGCTCGTCGGTGAGTTCAAGCTGTTGCGGGATCACGTGCCGGCCGAGCCGTTCGACGCGGTTCGTGAGCTCGTCGAGCGTGAGCTCGGTCGTCCGTTGGCCGACGTCTTCTCGCGCTTCGACGAAGAACCGCTCGCGGCCGCGTCGATCGCGCAGGTGCACGCGGCGACGCTGCGCACGGGCGAGGAAGTGGTCGTGAAGGTGCAGCGGCCGACCATCGGCGAGCTCGTTCGGGCCGACATCGCCGCGATGGGTTGGCTCGCGCCCCGCCTCGTCGGCCGCATACCGGTGACCGCGCTGGCCAACCCGCCCGCGCTCATCGAGCTCTTCGCGGAGACGATCGTCGAGGAGCTCGACTTCCGGCTCGAGGCCGAGAACATGCTCGACATCGCGCACGTGCTGGCCACCACGAACCAGCGCGCGATCGTCGTGCCCCGGCCGCATCCGACGCTCGTCACGCGCCGGGTGCTCGTCATGGAACGCCTGCGGGGGTTCGCCTTCGACGACGTCGAGTCGATGAAGGCGGCCGGCATCGACACGTCCGCGTTGCTCCGTGCCGGGCTGATCTCGTTTCTCGAGGGCGCGCTGCTCTTCGGTGTGTTCCACGGCGACCTGCACGGCGGCAACCTGTTCGTGATGCCCGACGGGCGCACGGCACTCCTCGACTACGGCATCACCGGCCGTCTCGACGACCGCAAGCGCGTCGCGTTCCTCCGCCTGCTCGTGATGGGAACATCGGGTGACGTCCGGGGGCAGCTGCGGGCACTGCGCGACATGGGTGCGTTCCCGCCCGACACCGATCTCGACGCCGTTATCACCGATCTCGAGCTCGAGGGACCGGTCAAGGACCCGACCCGGATGACGGCCGACGAGCTCACCGGGGAACTGCGCGAGATCACGAAGAAACTGCTCGGCTACGGCGCCCGAGCTCCGAAGGAGCTCATGCTGTTCGTGAAGAACATGCTCTTCCTCGACAGTGCGACCGGCACGCTCGCGCCCGATCTCGACATCCTCGGAGAGATCGCACACGTCTACACGTACTTCAGCGAGCACTACGGCGAACGGATCGCGGCCGACCTCGGCCTCGACCCGACTGCGCCGGTGACACTCGATCTCGACGCGGTCCGAGCGTCGTTCGGTATCGCGGACGAGATCGACCGGCTCACGTATCAAGACGTGCGCCGGCGTCGCGAGATCATCCGCCGCCGCATGGGCGAACGCCGCGACCGCGACGGCTCGGGAACGGCCGGATGACAACTGCGGCGGCGCGCAGCCCGAGGCGAGTGGAGCGAGCAGGCGAGACGGTACCGTGAACATGTGCCCGAGCTGCCGGAGATCCAGGCCCTTGCCGAACGCCTCGAGGCCGCGTTCGCGTCCGCGCGCCTCGAGCGGATCGACCCGCTCGGCTTCAGCGGTCTGAAGACCGTCGCGCCGGCGCCCGAGGTCCTCGTGGGCCGGCCCATCGCCGCGGTCGGCCGCCGGGGCAAGTACCTCGTCGTCGACTTCGGCGGCCCTCGCCTGCTCGTGCACCTTTCGCAGGCCGGACGGCTCGACATCGAGGAGAAGGCGAAGACGACGCGGCCGAAGGGCGCAGTCGTGCGGTTCCGCTTCGACGACGGACGTGCGTTGCTCGTGCGGGAGCACGGCACCGAACGCAAAGCCGGTTGGTGGGTGCTGGCGGAGGGCGACGACGGCCCGCTCGCGAAGCTGGGGCCCGAGCCGGGCACCGACGCGTTCGACGACCTGATCCGCCATGGTGACGACCGGCGGCGCGTGCACACCATCCTGCGCGACCAGCGCACGGTGTCGGGCGTCGGCCGCGGGTACGCCGACGACGCGCTGCACCGCGCGCGTATCTCGCCGACCGCGACGCTCGCTTCGCTGAGCGCGGCACAACGCGAGGCGCTGCTCGACGCGCTGCACGCGACTCTCGACGAGGCGCTCGCCGGCGAGCGACGCCGCGAAGGAGGCCTCTCGGCCCCCAAGCTGGGCGACCGCTTCCTCGTGCACGGCCGTCATGGTCGCCCGTGCCCGACGTGTGGCGAGGGCCTCCGACGAATCTCGTTCGAGTCCTACGAGATCACGTACTGCCCGGCGTGCCAGACGAAGGGCCGCGTCCTCGCGGACCGGCGGTTGTCGCGCCTCGTGAAGTAGCGCGCGAGCTCAGACGGTCCGCACGAACCTCGACGTCGCGCGGGCGAGCTCGACGACCACGGCCGGAGCACGGAAAGGCGAGCCCGCGTCGAACGGCGGCTCGGGTTCGTATTCGATCGAGAGCTGGATCTGTTGGGCGACGAGATCGCCCTCCACGAGTGACGCGAGCAACAGCGCCATGTCGATCCCCGCTGATGCACCGGCGGCGGTGATGATCTTGCCGTCGACCACCACCCGCTCCGCGACGGGGTTCGCCCCGAGGCGGCCGAGCTCGTCGAGCGCCAGCCAGTGCGACGTCGCGGTCATGCCGTCGAGGAGCCCGGCTTCGGCGAGCACCAGCGAGCCTGTGTCGACCGACGTCGTCCAGGTGGTCGTCTCGTGTGCCTCGCGCAGCCAGTCGATGACCCGCGCGTCGTGGCGCACCTGGATCTCACCCGGTCCGCCCGGCACGACGACGACATCCGGGGCGGTGGCCTCGTCGAGCGCGACGTCGGCGACGAGTGAGAGTGCTCGTTGCGCGTCGCGGTGCGGGCCCGCGTCGGTCGCGGTGAACACCACGTTGCACCCGGGAAGACGGCTCAGCACCTCGTAGGCGCCGGTTGCCCCCAACGCGGTCATCCCGTCGAAGACGAGGATGGCGACATCCACACGTCGAGGCTACCGAGTCGCGAGCCGGTGTGCCGCGGCTGACCCGGGCGACGGGCGCGCGATCAGCACACCGACGCGGAGGACTCCGCCGTCGTCGTATCGGTCGTGTCGACACACGTCCCGAGCGAGCGCGAACCGGAGAATGCCTCGATGTGCGCGACCTGGTCGTCGCCGGTGAGGAACGCGACGAACGTCCCTCCGTGTGGAACCGTGTCGACCCGGGCCCCGGTCTTCGACGTGATGGTCAGCCGATCGGCTTCCGGCACCGTGCCGCCGAAGACGTAGGTCCTCGACCCCGTGACGTTCGAGCCGTAGACCGTGATCGGATCGTCGGCGGTGTTGCGGTCGAGACAATCGAAGTCGCCGGGTTGACCACTCGGGACGCGTGTTCCGACGTCGAGGCCGATGCACACGCTCGTGCCGTCGCTCGCAGCCGCCTCGAGCAGTACCCAGTCGACACCGCTGGTGCTGCCGGATTGCACCGTCGTCCACGGCCCGGTCGGCGTCGCGTTCGCGCCGCTTCCGTTGACGCCGAGCGCGTCGCCGAGGTGCGGTACGTCGTTCACGGAGACCGTTGTGTCGACAGGTGGCGGAACGATGTTCACTCGGCGCCCGAAGTCGGAGAACTCCATCGTCGTCGTGACGATCGTGTGATCGCCGGCCGCAGAGGGGTCGACCGGTGTGAAGTCGGCGGCGGTGATCGTCACCTGTACCCGACGGGCGCGGCCGTCGGCGTCGACCCACACGTCGGCCGGAACACGCGTGCCTTCGAGCTTGGCGAGTTGCGTGCGTATCGTCGCCTGCTGGGCTGCCGGCATCGTGCCCGGCGCCGGCCGCACGATGTCGACGAGCGCGACGTCGCCGCGGTACCGCGTCGTCGCGACACCCCGGATCTTCTCGGCGCCGATGGAGTGCACCGACGCGCCCACGCCCCTGAGAGCCTGCATCGCGCGCGCGGGGTGCGTGGTCACGTCACCGAACGGTGTCAGCGTGTCGAGCGTCGGAGCCGACGTGCTGTCGACGCTGACCCAGGTCTTGCCGGCCGGCAGCGTGATCCCGCTCGGCAGCGGCTGCCCGGTGAAGTCGAGGTACGACTTCGCGCCGATGACCCGCACGGGCAGTCGTCGGGGTGCGTCGGGCGCGAGCCCGGAGAGGTCGAACGTGAGATCGGCGCGGCCGCCGGGGAGGTCGACCGCTCCGAACCCGTCGACGCGGCCACTGCCGTTCGGCGTGCCCGACGCTTCGACGGAGAGGAACATCGTCGCCCCCCGCGCCCGGCCCGTGCGAGCGCCGGCGAGTTGCACGAGGCGGGGCCCCGCCGCCGGGGCCGCCGCGTGCGATCCGCCGCCCCCGCCGCCGCACGCGGTCAGCGGGGCAATCCCGAGAACGAGCGTCGCCGCCATGCGCGGCGACCACCGTCGGCCCTCCACGGCGCGCCTCCAGTGTTGCTGATGTTGCAGGTGTGATCCGGAGGGCCAGCGTACCGGCCGCCGCGAGTGCCTCGTGCCATCGACGCCGCGGCTCGTACCGCCCCCGGCTGAGAGCCGCGGCAGCCGGCGTCAGAAGCGGACGCCGTAGGCGTAGCCGTGGCGGTTGGTGCGGGTGTGGGGGTCGCCGGCGGGGGGTTGGGTGGCGACCTTGCCGAGGATGATGACGCCGGTGGGGCAGCGGTCGACGCACAGGGCG
>JAMXLJ010000158.1 GCA_024281095.1 Acidimicrobiia bacterium
GCGGACGGAGCGGAGCTCTGCTGGGCATAGCCGTCTGGAGCGTGAGCGGAGGGAGCCGTGAGCATCGTGCGGACGGAGCGGAGCTCTGCTGGGCGTAGCCGTCTCGAGCGTGAGCGGAGGGAGCCAATGAGTGTCGTGAAGATCAACGCCATCACCGTGCCCAAGGAGCGGGCCGACGAGCTGGTCGGGCGGTTCGCAGCCCGGGCCGGCGAGGTGTCGAAGATGCCCGGCTTCGAGGCCTTCGAGTTGCTGCGCCCCAGCGACGACCGTGACGTGTTCCTCGTGTACACGCGGTGGCGTTCGGAGGACGACTTCCAGGCCTGGCTCAACGGGCCCGCCTTCCAGCACGGCCACAAGGGCCACAACACGCAAGGCCCGGTCGGCACGGGGAGCGAGCTGTGGCAGTTCGACGTCGTGCAGCACGAAGAAGCACCGGGCAGCTGACCACATAGGCTCTCGGTGTGAGTACCGACAACACCGCACTCCAACAGCTCACCGGCTCCGGCGGCATGTTCGAGATCGTCGTCGAGGACGTCCTCGGCGTGCAGCTGCAGGTCTACAAGGAGCGGATGCGCTCACTCCGTGAGCTCGTCACCGCCGCCGACGTCCGGCTCGACGTGGACTTCCTCGTGCAGGGCGACCGACGGCTCACCTACACGCAGCACAACGAGCTCGTGCGTCGAGTCGCACACGCGCTCGTGGAGCTCGGTGTGAAGCGCGGCGATCGCGTCGCGCTGCTGTCGGCGAACAGCCCCGAGTGGGTGGTGGTGTTCTGGGCTGTCGCGTCGATCGGCGCGGTGCTCGTCCCACTGAACGCGTGGTGGAAGGCGGAGGAGCTCAAGTTCGCGCTCGAAGACTCCGGTAGCACGGTGCTCGTGACCGACGCTCGACGCTGGCTCGTCGTGCGCGACATCGTCGCGCAGCTGCCCCGCCTACGCGATGTGTTCGTCACCGACCTCGACGGCCACGACGACCCGGCCCGGCCGGCGAGCGACCTGCTCGGCCACGACGATCCCGGCGCCCTTCCCGAGCTGCCCGTCGCCGAGGACGATCTCCTCGCCATCATGTACACGTCGGGAACCACGGGGCGCCCGAAGGGCGCGACGGTCACCCACCGGCAGGCGATCGCCAACCTCCAGAACGTCTTTTGCAACGCGGTCGCCCAGGCGATGAGCGGCAGCGCACCTCCCGAGTTGTCGGAGAACCGCGGGCAGTCGGCAACCCTGCTCGTCGTGCCGCTCTTCCACGTCACCGGCAGCTTCGCCACCATGATGCTGAATTACGCGACCGGAGCGAAGCTCGTGTTGATGCCGCCGGGCCGCTTCGACCCGTCGCTCGCGATGCAGACGATCGAGCGCGAGCAGATCAGCGCGATCGGGGGAGTGCCCACGATCATCTGGCGCATCATCGAGGCACCCGACTTCGCGCAGCACGATCTCTCGTCGGTCACGCGTATCAGCTACGGAGGGGCGCCGGCCGCTCCCGAGCTGGTGGAGCGGATCAAGGAGACCTTCCCGCGGGCGCGCTCGTCGCTCGCGACTGCGTACGGCCTCACCGAGACTGCGTCGATCGCGACCGCCAACGTGGGCGACGACTACCTCACCCATCCGGGCTCGGTCGGACGCGCCGTGCCCACCGTGGAGCTCCGCATCGTCGACACGGCAACCGGGGCGGACGTGCCTCTCGGCGAGACCGGTGAGGTCTGGCTGAAGGGCCCCACCGTGATGTTGCGGGGTTACTGGAACCGCCCCGACGCGACGGCCGAGGTCCTCACCGACGGGTGGTTCCACACCGGCGACATCGGCCGTCTCGACGACGAGGGCTTCCTCTACCTCGTCGACCGGGCGAAGGACATGATCATCCGCGGTGGTGAGAACGTGTATTGCGTCGAGGTCGAGCACGCGCTGTTCGAGCATCCCGACGTGCTCGACGCCGCGGTCGTCGGGGTTCCGCATCGCGAGCTCGGTGAAGAGGTCAAGGCGGTCGTTCAGCTGCGTCCGGGATCGACGGCGACGCCCGACGACATCCGCGCCTTCGCGGCGAAGCATCTCGCGGACTTCAAGGTGCCCGCGTACGTCGAGCTGCGCGACGAGCCGCTCCCGCGGAACCCGGCCGGCAAGGTGCTGAAGGCACAACTGCGGGGCGACGCGACCGCGTTCGCCGCGCACGACGACGCGGTGCTGTAGCGCGCAGTGGCCGACGCACTGCTGACGTTCCATCGCAACTGGGGTTACGTCGCGATCGTCCTGAACGGGATCGCGGGTGTGATCGCGCTCGTTGCCTGGCAGTGGCGACGTTTTCGCGGCCGATGGGTGTGGATCACCACCGTGATCGCCGAGGGTGCAATCCTCTTGCAGATCCTCGCCGGAACCATTCTGGTCGCTCGCGACAAGACGCTCGCGAAACAGAACGGCATCCGCTTCCACATGTTCTACGGCTTCGTGGCATTCATCACCGTGGGCATCGCGTACCAGTACCGTTCGTCGATGCGTGGCCGTCTCGAGCTGTTCTACGGGCTCGTCGGGTTGTTCCTCATGGGCGTCGGGATCCGCGCCGTGATGCAGGTGACATGACCGACCGTCGGATCCGCGTCTTGCTGCTCTACGGCGGCCGGTCGGCCGAGCACGACGTGTCGCGCGTCAGCGCGGTCGCGGCGGCGAAGGCGCTCGACCCGACACGTTACGAAGTCGTGCCCGTGGGAATCACCCGTGATGGGCGCTGGCTCGTCGGCGGATCGGCGCAGCGGGCGATCGAGGCGGGGCCCGAGGCGCTGCCGGTCGCGTTCGAGGTCGGCGGCGACGAGGTCGCGCCGGCACGGATCGGCGAGCCATCTCCCAGCGGGCCGACGACAGGGTTCGGCGACGTCGACGTCGTGTTGCCGCTCATCCACGGCCCGTACGGAGAGGACGGCACCGTCCAGGGGATGCTCGAGCTCGCGGGCGTCCCGTATGTCGGGTCCGGCGTGGTGGGCTCCGCGGTCGGGATGGACAAGATCATGATGAAGCGCGCGTTCGTGGCGTGCGGCCTGCCGATCGCGCGCCACGTCGAGCTGCGCGACTCGCGCCGCGGCCCGGAGCTCGTCGCCCGCATCGAGCGCGAGCTCGGGTACCCGTGCTTCGTCAAGCCGGCCAACATGGGCTCGTCGGTCGGTGTGTCGAAGGCGCACGACCGCGGCGGGCTGGAGGCTGCGATCGAGCTCGCGCTCGCGTACGACGAATGGGCCCTCGCGGAGGAGGCGGTCGACGGGCGCGAGATCGAGGTCGGCGTGCTCGGCGACGACCCGGCCGAGGCGTCGGAGCCGGGCGAAGTCGTACCCGGCGACGAGTTCTACAGCTACGCCGACAAGTACGAGCGTGATGCCGCGGAGCTGCGCGCGCCCGCGCCGCTCACCGACGAGCAGCGCGCGCAGGTGCGGGCATTGGCAGTGCGCGCCTTCGACGCGTGCCGTTGTGAGGCCATGGCGCGGGTCGACTTCTTCCTCGAAGAGCGCGGACGCGAGGGCGGGGCGGGTCGCGGGTTCCTCGTCAACGAGGTGAACACGATCCCCGGGTTCACGCCGATCTCGATGTTCCCGCGACTGTGGGCACTGTCGGGCGTGCCGTACCCGAACCTGCTCGATCGACTCGTGGCGCTGGCGTTCGAGCGGCACGCCCGACGGGCGCGCCGAGCCGGCCGGCAGCGCCCGGAGCTCGAGGGATAAGGGGTTTGCGAGCTAGAGCTGGACGACCGGGCAGGTGAGGGTGCGCGTGATGCCCTCGACCGCCTGGATCTGCGAGACGACCATCTTTCCGAGGTCATCCATCGTCGGCGCCTCGGTGGAGACGATGACGTCGTACGGGCCGGTGACGTCGTCGGCGCTCACGACGCCCTTCAGGTTCCGCACCTCGCTCGCGACGTGCGCGGCACGTCCGACCTCGGTCTGGATCAACACGTACGCCCGGACGGACATCCGACCCCCTTGGCTCGCGGTGCCCAACGCCTGATCGTACGCCCGTCGACGGCACCGCGGTGCCGGCCCCGTGCGTCGCGGCCGTCAGCGCGCGTCGAGGCGGGTCTTCAGCTCGACGAGCTCCTCGCGCAGCGGTTCGGGGAATTTGGCGCCGAACGACTCGAAATGCTGCTCCAGCAGGGGCAGCTGATCGCGCCACTCGTCCGCGTCGACCTCGAGCGCGGCGGCGACGTCGGCCTCCGACACGTCGAGGCCACTGAGGTCGAGGTCGCTCACCCGTGGCACCATTCCGATCGGCGTCTGGGCCGCGCCCGCGTCTTCGGTGATGCGGCCGAAGATCCACGCCAGCACGCGTGAGTTCTCGCCATAGCCGGGCCAGAGGAACTTTCCGTCGGCGTCGCGACGGAACCAGTTGACCCCGTAGATGCGCGGCAGCTTCGACGCGTCGGTGCGCTCCGTCATCGAGAGCCAGTGCCTGAAGTAGTCGGCCATGTGGTAGCCGCAGAACGGCAGCATCGCGAAGGGGTCGAAGCGAAGCTCGCCGACCTTTCCGAACGCCGCCGCGGTGCGCTCCGAGCCCATGGATGCGCCGATGAACACGCCGTGACGCCAGTCGCGGGACTCGAACACGAGGGGCACGGTGCCGGCTCGGCGGCCGCCGAAGAGGATCGCCGAGATCGGCACGCCCTTCGGGTCTTCCCACTCCGGCGCGATCACCGGGCACTGCCCGGCAGGGGAGCAGAAGCGGGAGTTCGGGTGCGCAGCGGGAGTGTCGCGCTCGGGCGTCCACTCGGCGCGCCGCCAGTCGGTGCAGTGTGCGGGCGGCGCGTCGGTCATGCCCTCCCACCACACGTCGAGATCGTCGGTGAGCGCAGTGTTCGTGAACACCGTGTGGGAACGAACGCCCAACATCGCGTTCGGGTTGGTCTTCATGTTGGTGCCCGGAGCGACACCGAAGAACCCGTATTCCGGGTTGATCGCGTAGAGCCGGCCGTCGTCGCCGAACTTCATCCACGTGATGTCGTCGCCGATCGTCTCGACCTTCCAGCCCGGAAGCGTCGGCACCATCATCGCGAGGTTGGTCTTGCCACACGCCGACGGGAACGCGGCGGCCAGGTATCGCGAGACGCCCTCGGGGTTCGTGAGCTTGAGGATGAGCATGTGCTCGGCGAGCCAGCCCTCGTCGCGCGCGATCACCGAAGCGATTCGCAGCGCGAAGCACTTCTTGCCGAGCAGCGCGTTGCCGCCGTAGCCCGAGCCGTACGACCAGATCTCGCGTGTCTCCGGGAAGTGCACGATGTACTTCTCGTCGGGATTGCACGGCCAGGTGACATCTTGCTCGCCGGGCGCGAGCGGCGCGCCGACCGAGTGCAGGCAGGGGACGAAGTCGCCGTCGTCGCCGAGCACGTCGAGCGCGGCCTGCCCCATGCGCGTCATCGTGCGCATGCTCACGACGACGTACGGCGAGTCGGTGATCTCGACACCGATATAGGACAGGGGCGAGCCGAGCGGGCCCATGCTGAACGGCACGACGTACAGGGTGCGGCCGCGCATCGAGCCGCGGAAGAGGCTCGTGAGCCTGTCGCGCATCTCGTCGGGCGCGACCCAGTTGTTGGTCGGCCCCGCATCGGACTGGCGCTCGGAGCAGATGAACGTACGGTCCTCGACGCGCGCGACGTCGCTCGGGTCGGACGCGGCCCAGTAGGAGTTGGGACGCTTCACCGGGTCGAGCTCGACGAATGTTCCCGCCTGGACGAGTTCGTCGCACAGACGCTCGTACTCTTGTGCCGAGCCGTCGCACCAGTACACCGACTCCGGCTCGCACAGCGCCGCAATCTCGTCGACCCACCGCAGGAGCTTCCGGTTCCCGGTGGTCACGTTGCTGGCGACGCTCACGACCCGCTCCTTTGCGTTGACCCACACACGCTCGGTCGCCACCCTCCGTGCAAGCCGGCGCGCGGTTTCGGGGGATCAGATCAGTGTACGGCGCGTCAGAAACGCCTACTCAAGCCGGAGCACAACTCGTCGCGTTCTGGTACATGGAGGGGGATGCCCGGGAGGGCGCGGCGAGGGAGTCGTGTGATGTGCGGACGGAGCTGCGCCCTGGGCGGATGCCCGGGAGGGCGCGGCGAGGGAGCGGTGTGATGGGCGTGCTGGCGTGGATCGTGGTGGGCTTCGTCGCCGGCGTGCTGGCGAAGGCGGTGACCGGCGTGCGGGGGTCGGGCTGCGTCACGACGGTGCTCATCGGCATCGTCGGGGCGCTCGTCGGCGGGGTGCTCTTCCGGGCCGCCGGCGAGCGCGGGCTCACCGGGTTCAGCTGGCGGTCCGTCTTCGTGGCGACCGTCGGGTCTGTCGTGCTGCTGCTCGCCTATGCGGCCCTCACGGGGCGGGGTCGGGGCCGGCGGGACCGCCGACACTGACCGCGACGGTGAGCGGCGTCAGACGCGGGCGGTCGGCAGGCCCATGTCGATCTCCGAACCGAGCTGGATCGACGTGGCGCGACCGTCGGCGTCGAGGCGGAAGGTGACCCGCTGACCCTGGCGCAGTGTGCGCATGATCGAGTTCGCGAGAGCGTCTGCCGCGAGGACGAACTCGGCCTTGTCGGTGTCACGGATGACCGCGCCCTCACGGGTGAGCGGGTCGAAGGAACGAATCACGCCCTGCATCGCCGTTCAGGGCTTCTGGACTTTGCCGGCCTTGAGACAGCCGGTGCACACGTGCATCCGCTTGGGCGCGCCGTTGACGAGCACGCGGACGCGCTGCACGTTCGGGTTCCAGCGGCGCTTCGTACGCCGGTGCGAGTGGCTCAGGCGCATGCCGAAATGCGGGCTCTTCCCGCACACCTCGCAAACGGACGCCATGGGATGACCTCGTGTGGCCTCGTGTGACCTCGACGGAACCCGGTCAGGCTAGCAGGAGCGCTCCAGCGGCCCGATGCGTCCGGTTGGACGCCGAGGTCACGGCGGTACGATCCGCCTATGGCCTCCCTCGAGCGGCTTGCCGCGCCGGACGTTCGCACGGTCGTCAGCCGCTATCGCGACGCGCTGCGCGCACACCAGGAGGAGCTCAACCGGCTCAACGTGTACCCGGTGCCCGACGGCGACACCGGCACGAACATGGCCCTCACGCTCGAGTCGGTCACGAGCGAGGTCGGCACCGCCGAGACCATGCCCGAGGTGTGTCGCGCCATCGCGCACGGCTCGCTCATGGGCGCGCGTGGCAACTCGGGAGTGATCCTGTCCCAGATCCTGCGCGGGCTTGCCGACACGTTCTCGGCCCTCGATGCGGTCGGGCCCGACGACGTGGTCGCCGGCCTGCGCCACGCGTCGGACGCCGCGTACCAGGCGGTGATGCATCCGGTCGAAGGCACGATCCTCACGGTGGTGCGCGAGGCGGCAGAAGCTGCGGAAGCGGCCCGGGCCGACGGCGCGACTGGCCTCGTCGACGTGCTCGACCGGTCACTGAAGGCCGCGCGCGAGTCGGTGAAGCGCACCCCTGAGTTGCTGCCGGTGTTGCGTGAGGCCGGTGTGGTCGACGCCGGAGGTCACGGGTTCACGCTGCTGCTCGCCGCGTGCCTGGAGGTCGTCGACGGCCGGCCGATTCCCGATCCCGAGGTGATCAGCACGCCGGCCGCGGTCGAGGCGCACCTGCGCGGCACCGACGTCTCGACGTTGCGATACGAGGTCATGTACCTGCTCGAGGCCGACGACGGGACCATCCCCGCCTTCAAGGACGCGTGGGACTCGATCGGCGACTCGATCGTCGTGGTCGGCGGCTCGGGCCTGTGGAACTGCCACGTGCACACCAACGACATCGGCGCCGCGATCGAAGCCGGTATCGAAGCGGGCCGCCCGTCGCGCATCCGGGTCACGGACCTGGTCGAACAAGTCGAGGAAGAGGCGTGGGTTCGGGAGCACGCGGGCGACGCCGCGTCAGCCGTCCACACCTTCGCGCCCGACGAGGCCACGACGGCTGTCGTCGCCGTCGCGGTGGGTGAAGGCGTGCGGAGGCTCTTCGGCAGCCTCGGCGTGCAGGCCGTCGTGGCCGGGGGCCAGTCGATGAACCCGTCGACCGCGCAGATCCTGGAAGCGGTCGAGGCGTGCAACGCGCACAGCGTCATCGTCCTGCCCAACAACAAGAACATCGTGCCGGTGGCCCGCCAGGTGGCGGAGCTCACGGAGCGGGAGGTCGCGGTCGTCCCCACGTCGTCGGTGGTGGAGGGCCTTGCGACGCTGGTGTGCTACGACGCGGCCGCCCCGATCGACACGAACGCGAAGTCGATGCACGAGGGGCTCGAGCGCGTCCGCTCCGGCGAAGTGACCCAGGCCGTGCGCGACGGTGCCGCGGAGTGCGGGCCGATCAAGGCGGGCGACTGGATCGGGCTGGACCGCCAAGGGATTCACGTCATCGCGAACACGCCGGCCGACGCCGCGATCGGCCTCCTCGACCGACTCGTCGACGACGACAGCGAGCTCGTGACCGTGCTGTGCGGCGCCGATGCGGATCGCGGCGCCACGAGCCGCATCGAGGGACACCTCGCGTTCGCGCACCCGCACGTCGAGATCGAGTTCCATCAGGGGGACCAGCCGCTCTATCCGTACCTGATCGGGGTGGAGTAACCATCGCCGGTCGCCTGTCTCCCGGCGCCGTCACGCTTCGCGAGCTGTCCCGCGTGCCGCTGGCCGATCTCGGCGTGACGGAGCGTCTGCGCGAGCGGCTCTCGATGATGGAGATCGAGACCGCGCTCGATCTGCTGCAGCACTACCCCCGCCGGTACCACGACCGTACGAAGCAGGCGGAGATCGCCGAGCTGCGCGAGGGCGACGAGGCGACGGTGTTCGCGGAGGTGCGCCGCATCTCGTCGCGCCAGACGAGGAACCGCCGCCCGCTGGTGGAGGCGGTGATCTACGACGGGACGTCGCTGCTCAACGTGACGTTCTTCAACCAGCCGTGGCGGGCGAAGCAGCTGCGAGAGGGCACCGAAGCCGCGTTCTTCGGCAAGATCGACCTGTACCGCGGGAAGCGGCAGATGACCAACCCCGTCGTGGACATCCTGGGCGGCAAAGGCGAGAACACCGCAACGGTGGTGCCGGTGTACCCCCAGTCGGGCAAGGCCGAGGTCTTCACGTGGCAGATCCGTGATGCGGTGCGCCGCGCGCTCGAGGAGTCAGGGGAGTTCGCGGAGCCGCTCCCCTCCGATCTGCGCGACGAGTTGAAGCTCCGGGAACGCACGTGGGCATACCACCAGGTCCACGAGCCCGAGAGTCTCGAGGCCGCGCGCAAAGCCCAGCGCCGGCTGCGGTTCGACGAGTTCCTGCGCATGCAGGTCGGCCTGGTGGCGCGCAAGCGCGCGCTCGAGGCGGAGCAGTCGGGGATCCGACACGTCGTCGACGGGCCGCTTGTAAAGCAGTTTCTCGACCGTCTGCCTTTCGACCTCACCGCGGATCAGCGCCGCGCGCTCGACGAGATCCGCCGCGACATGGCGTCGCCCGCGCCGATGCACCGGTTGCTGCAGGGCGACGTCGGGTCCGGCAAGACGGTGGTCGCTCTCGCGGCGATCCTCTGCGCGGTGCAGGGCGGTTACCAGGGCGCGTTGATGGCGCCGACCGAGGTGCTCGCCGAGCAGCACCACGGCGTCGTCTCGCGATTGCTCGACGGACTCACCGTGGTCGACCACGGCACGCTCACGGGTGAGCGGCCCGTGCGCGCGGCCCTGCTCACGAACCGTACGGGTGCGGCAGACCGACGGGCACTCGCCGCCGCGCTCGCCGCGGGAGAAGTCGACGTGGTCGTCGGTACGCATGCACTGATCTACGGCGAGCTGCCGTTCGCCCGACTCGGTGTTGCGGTGATCGACGAACAGCACCGCTTCGGAGTCGAGCAACGCGCGCTCCTCCGCGGCCTCGGTGAGGATCCCGATGTGCTCGTGATGACCGCGACGCCGATCCCGCGTACTGCGGCGATGCTCGTGTATGGCGATCTCGACAAGTCCGAGCTGCGGGAAATGCCTCCGGGACGCAGCCCGGTAATCACGACGGTCATCGGGCCGAACCCGCTCGAGCGTGAGGCGGCCTACGAGCGCTTGCGCACCGAGGTGGCCGCCGGGCACCAGGCGTACATCGTGTGCCCGCTCGTCGAGGGCTCGGCGCGAACGGAGGCGAAGGCCGCAACCGAGGAGCTCGAGCGGCTCGCCTCGCAGGAGCTCACCGGTCTGCGGCTCGGCTTGCTGCACGGACAGCTGAAGGCCGCGGACAAGGAACGTGCGATGACCGCGTTCCGCGAGCGCGAGATCGACGTGCTCGTAGCCACGACGGTCATCGAGGTGGGCGTCGACGTACCGAACGCGACGGTGATGATCGTCGAGGACGCCGACCGGTTCGGCCTGTCGCAGCTCCACCAGCTCCGCGGTCGTGTAGGCCGCGGTGGCGGCGAGGCCTGGTGCTTCCTGTTCAGCGACCCGACGACTCCGGAGTCGCGCGCCCGCATGGCCGCCATGGCGGAATCGACCGACGGCTTCCTGCTCGCCGAACGCGACCTCGAGATCCGCGGCGCGGGCGAGGTGTTCGGCGAACGGCAGGCGGGGCTCGGCGACCTCAAGCTCGGACGGATCCCACGCGACGTCAAGTACGTCGAAGCAGCTCGTTCGGCGGCGGAGCGCATCCTCGACGGCGACCCGGACTTGTCACGTCACCGTCAGCTCGCCGAAGAGGTCGAGGACCTGCTCGGCGACGCGGTCGAGTTCCTCTTCAAGAGCTGACGCGGTCTTCTCTTCATGCGTGGATCCCTATCGGTGAGAGGTGCGAATCCACGCATGAACGGAACGGGCGCGACCATCGGCAGATGACACGACCGAGTCGCGGGCACGGGCGCGGCCTGAGAGTCGTCGCGGGCGACGTGGGCGGTCTCCCGCTCGTTGCGCCGCGGGGCGAGCGCACCCGCCCGACGGCCGGGCGGGTGAGGGAGGCGGTGTTCGCCGCGCTCGGCGCGCCGCGCCTCGTCGGGGCCGCGGTGCTCGATGGTTATGCGGGGAGCGGCGCGCTGGCCATCGAGGCCCTCTCGCGCGGCGCCGACCACGCGATGCTCGTCGACCGTGACCCGTCCGCGGTCGACGCGATCAAGCGGAACCTGCGCAGCACCGGGCTCGCCGCTCGGGGCCGGGTGCAGCGCCGCAGCCTCACGGCGTTCCTGCGTGGCGAGCCACCCCGCGAGGCGCCATTCGACCTGGTGCTCCTCGACCCGCCGTACGACGTCGACCCGAGGGAGCTCGCGAGCGTCCTCGAGGCCTTGGCCGTGCCCGGGTGGCTCACTCCGGAAGCCGTGGTCGTCGTGGAGCAGGCCGCGGGTGCGGCACCCCTCGTCGCGCCCGCGGGTTGGGAAGCACGCTGGGAGCGCGTCTACGGGGATACGCTCGTGCGGATTCTCGGTCCGTAACCACCTCGCTGCCCTGGCAACTCACCAGGAGACCGTTTCCCCTTGGCCATCGCGCTCTGCCCAGGATCGTTCGACCCGGTCACCAACGGCCACGTCGACATCATCGAGCGCACCGCCCGCCACTTCGACGAAGTGATCGTCGCGGTGATCCGCAACCCGCAGAAGTCGCAGTCGCTGTTCACGCTCGAGGAGCGTCAGGAGATGCTTCGCGAGGTCTGCGGCCACCTCTCGAACATCCGGATCGAGTACTTCAAGGGTCTGCTCGTCGACTTCGCGGCCGAGCACGGCGCCGATGCGATCGTGAAGGGACTCAGGGCGGTCTCCGACTTCGACTACGAGCTGCAGATGGCGCAGATGAACCAACGGCTGTCCGGTATCGACACCTTCTTCATCTCGACCAGCCCGCAATATTCCTTCCTGTCGTCCAGCCTCGTGCGTGAGGTCGCACGCTTCGGCGGCGATGTGTCGAGCATGGTGCCGGCCCTCGTCGCGAAGCGGCTCGAGGAACGGTTCGGCCGCGCGGGTGAACCGCGGTGACTGACACCGGCGGGCACCCGCACGGAAGCGCGGTGCACGACACCGAGGCCCTGCTCCTTCGGGTCCAGGAGCTCGTCGAGAGCAGTCGTTCGATGCCGATGTCGGCGTCGGTGCTCGTGAACCGCGACGAGGTGCTGACCCTGCTCGAGGACGCGATCGCGAACCTTCCCGAGGAGCTGCGCCAGGCCCGATGGCTTTTGAAGGAGCGCGAGGAGTTCCTCGCTCAGGCGCGCAGGGAGGCCGACGACATCGTCGAGGCCGGCCGGGTGCAGGCCGAGCGGATGGTCGAGCGCACCGAGGTTGTGCGCGAGGCGCGCCGCCGGGCCCAGGCCCTCGTCGACGACGCGGAGTCGGCGGCGCGGGCCCTGCGCCACGAGGCCGAGGACTACGTCGATCAACGGCTCGCTTCGTTCGAGGTCGTCCTCGAACGCACGATGCAGGCCGTGCAGAAGGGCCGCCAACGGCTCCAGGTCGTGGTGGAGCTGCCGGTCGAGGAGTCCGAGTCGCAGCAGGCCGAGTCGACCTTCTTCGACCAGGACCAGGGCTGACGACCACCCGGCTCCCGCCGCCCGAATCCGCGGTTGGAAGAAGCTGGAAATCGGCTCCCACCTGCTACGATGTACCCGGCCTCGTCCCACTCGGCGGCGCACTCGTCGCCGACGAGCCCACGCCGTCCACCCTGTCCTGCCTACGCTGGCCGCACGTCATGACCCCATTCCGCACCAACGTCGCCGACCTCCTCCACCGACCCGGATCGCGCCGCGCCCTGCGCCTCGAGGCGCCGCTACCCGGCCTCGCCGTCACCGGTTCGGCGGTTCCCGATGACGCGCCCGTCGCGATCGACGTGCTGCTCGAACGCGTGCCGGAAGGGATCGTCGTGCGGGGCGTCGTGCGGGCCCCGTGGGACGGTCCGTGCAGCCGGTGCCTGCGACCCGTGACCGGTGTGGTCGAATCGCAGCTGCAGGAGCTGTTCGAGACGGAGCCGCTCGAAGGCGAGACGTACCCGCTCGCGCACGATCACGTGGACCTCGCGCTGCCGATGCGTGACGCGGTGCTGCTGGAGCTCCCGATCGCGCCGCTGTGTCGCGACGACTGCGCGGGGCTCTGCCCGGTGTGCGGACGCGACCGCAACGACGACCCCTGCTCGTGTGAGCAGACGACGCCCGATCCGCGCTGGGCGGCGCTCTCGCAACTCGAGCTCTGAGCGAGACCACCCGGAGGAGACATGGCCGTTCCCAAGCGCAAGACGCCGCGAAGCAAGACGAGGTCGCGGCGGGCCGCAAACTGGCGCCTCGACGCGCCGCCGCGTTCGCTGTGCCCGAACTGCGGCGCCGCCAAGCTCCCGCACACCGTATGCGGCAACTGCGGCTGGTACCGAGGCCGCCAGGTCCTCGAGGTCCGGTAGCGGATGCGGTGGCGCCGTGAGCGAGGGCCCGGGAACCGCCCCCAGCCCGCGGCGCGGCGCGGTGGGGCGCACTAGGCCATGACACGAATCCGGATCGCGGTCGACGCCATGGGGGGTGACCGCGCTCCGGACGAGATCGTCGCCGGCGCGCTCCAGGCCGTCGACGAGGTCGGCGTCGACATCGTGCTCGTGGGTCCGGACGCCACCCTTCGCGCCTTGCTCCCCGAAGGCGAGCCACCGGCGGGTGTCACGATCGTCGATGCGCCGGACGTCATCGGCATGCATGACGACGCGGCCGCGTCCGTTCGCACACGCGCCGAGTCGTCGATCGTGCGGTCTGCCGAGATCGTGCGCGACGGCAGGGCAGACGTCATGGTCGGCGCGGGGAACACGGGCGCCACGATGGCGGCCGCGCTCCTGCGCATGGGACGCATCCGCGGCATCGCCCGTCCCGCGATCGCGGTGCCGATTCCACGGCCCGGCGGTGTGCCGCAGCTGCTCGTCGACGGCGGCGCCACGGTCGACTGCTCACCGGAGTGGCTGGTGCAGTTCGCGGCGATGGGCCGCGCCTACGCGCGTGTGCGCCTCGGCATCGACGACCCGTCGATCGGCCTCCTGTCGAACGGCGAGGAGCCGGGCAAGGGCGACGATTTGCGCAAGCAGACGTTCGCGTTGCTCAAGGGCACACCCGGCTTCGTCGGCAACGTGGAAGGCCGCGAGCTCATGTCGGCCTGGCCCGACGTGATCGTCACCGACGGCTTCACGGGCAACGTCGCGCTGAAGTCGTTGGAAGGGGCGGTGCGCCGGGTCGCCGATCTCGTGTTCGGCGTGCTCGGCCGCGACGAGCTCGAGGACGCGGCTCGGGTCGTCGCCCCGGCGTTGCTCGAGGTGGCCGGGGACCTCGATCCCGACAACACCGGCGGCGCGCTGTTGCTCGGCGTGAACGGCGTCTGCGTGATCTCACACGGCTCCTCGTCGGCGCGGGCGGTCGTGAACGCGGTGCGCCTCGGCCGCGACTGCGCCGCCGCGGGCATCGTCGATCGGTTGAAGGAGTCCAT
Organism: Acidimicrobiia bacterium; assembly: GCA_024281095.1. Lineage (GTDB taxonomy): Bacteria > Actinomycetota > Acidimicrobiia > IMCC26256 > JAMXLJ01 > JAMXLJ01. The sequence continues at coordinate 14,381 of JAMXLJ010000158.1, forward strand.
CGGGCGTGCCGGCTGAGACTCATGTCGCCCGGGATCCGGCCGATCCTTCCGAGGTGTTCCGGATCGTGCGGAGCCATCTCGCCGAGATCCTCGAGGTCGACGATGACGAGGTGTCGCTCGACGCGTCCGTGGTCGACGACCTGCACGCCGACGACCCCGCGATCCTCGAGCTCGTCGCGGCGATCGAGGACGACTTCGGTGAGCGCACGGTCGGATTCTCGATCGACGACGACGACCTCGCCGACCTGCACACCGTGCGCGACTACGTGGACTACGTCGTCGAGCGCCTGCGGAGCGTCGGATGAGCGACGACGTCCGCGAGCAGCACGACCACGACGACGACCTCGATGCCATCGGCGACGACGGGGTGGTGACCGGGCTCGACCGCCTGCAGGATCGCCTCGGGTGGCGGTTCCGCGACCGCTCCCTGCTGCTCGGCGCGCTGGCCCACCGGTCGTGGTGCGCGGAGCATGTCGACACGGAATCGAACGAACGGCTCGAGTTCCTCGGTGACGCGGTGCTCGGCCTCGTCGTCACCGACCGCGTGTTCCACCTCTATCCCGAACTGCCCGAGGGCGAGCTCGCCAAGGTCCGCGCGGCCGTCGTGAACGCGGAGGTGCTCGCACAGCTCGGCGTCGAGGTGGGTCTCGGCCCCGCGCTGTTGTTGGGCAAGGGCGAGGACGCCTCCGGTGGCCGTTCCAAGCCGTCGATCCTCTCCGACGCCATGGAGGCGGTCATCGCCGCGGTGTACCTCGACGGCGGATGGGACGCGGCCAACGGGCTCGTGCTGCGCCTGCTCGCGGGTCGGATCGCCGAGGCCGCAGCCGGCCCGGGCGGCCACGACTACAAGACGCGGCTCCAGGAGCTCGCGGCGCGCCAGTTCGACCGTCTCCCGCGCTACCAGGTGAGCGGGCACGGCCCCGACCACGCGAAACGGTTCTTCGCGACTGTCCTCCTCGACGGCGAGCCGCGTGGAAGCGGCGAAGGCCGTTCCAAGAAGCAGGCCGAGCAGGCGGCGGCCAAGGCGGCGTGGCTCTGGCTGCGAAAGGTCGAGGTCGACCCGGACGAGCGCGCCGGAGTGCCCGCCATCCCCGAGGCGGCAGGCGGCGGCGCAGTCCCGCCCGAGGAAGTCCGCAAGGGGAACGGCCAGGCTGAGCGTGGCTGGGGGGAGGACGCGGATGCCGGAGTTACCTGAGGTCGAGGTCGTGCGGCGCGATCTCGATCGCGAAGTGGCGGGCAAGCGGATCAAGACGGTCGAGACGAACGGCGCCCGTTCGGTGCGCCGTCACAAGAACCGGGCGGAGTTCGCCTCGAAGCTCGAGGGCAAACGCGTGACGGGTGTCGCGCGCCGGGGGAAGTACCTCCTCGTGCGGCTCGACGGCGGCGACGTGCTCGTGATCCATCTCGGTATGTCGGGGCAGCTGCTCCGGGCCAAGTCGGCGAAGGAGCCGATGCCGAAGCACACGCACGTCGTCATCACGTTCACACAGGGCGGTCAGCTGCGCTTCGTGGATCCGCGCACGTTCGGCGAGATGTTCGTGACGTCCTACGACGACCTCGAGCACCAGGTGGACGAGCTCGCGCATCTCGGGCTCGACCCGCTCGAGCAGACCATGTCGTGGGAGCGCTTCGGTGAGCTCATCGCGTCGCGGAGCACGAAGCTGAAGACCGCGCTGATGGACCAGACGTTTCTGGCCGGCATCGGCAACATCTACAGCGACGAGATCCTGTTCGAGGCGGGGCTGCGGTGGGATCGGCTGACCGACTCGCTGTCTCCCGAAGAGGTGCGGCGGCTGTACCGGGCGATGATGGAGATCCTGCAGGACGCGGTGAAGTACCGCGGGTCGTCCCTCGCCGACCAGCAGTACGTCGACGTGTTCGGCAAGCCCGGCGAGTATCAGCTGCACCACAACGTGTACGCGCGCGAAGGTCAGGCGTGCCGGCGTTGCCGCCGGCCGGTCGTGCGCCAACGCGTCGGCGGGCGGTCGACGTTCTTCTGCGACACGTGTCAGGTGTGACCGACCGCAGCCAACGCGCGCGCCGCCGCGTCATCGTTCACGGCCGTGTGCAAGGGGTGTTCTTCCGCGATACGGCCCGGCGTCTCGCGCGCCAGCTGGGTGTGGCCGGATGGATCCGCAACCGGCCCGACGGCGCCGTCGAGGCGGTCTTCGAAGGGACGGCGGACGCGGTGGACCGCATGACCGACTGGGTTCGCCAGGGACCGCGGGGCGCTCGAGTCGACGAGCTGGAGATCGTCGACGAGCCGCCCGCAGGGGACATGGATTTCCGGGTCCAATAGGCGATCACGGCGGTCCTGGCGGCTCCGTCGGTCCAGGTCCCCGGCCGATCGGCGAGCTCTCGCTACGCTCGGCCGACGGACCGAAAGGGGCCCCTCGCGTGTTCCTGAAATCGTTGACCCTGCGGGGTTTCAAGTCGTTCGCCGACAAGACGACGCTCGAGTTCGAGCCGGGGGTCACGGTGGTCGTCGGGCCGAACGGCTCGGGAAAGTCGAACGTCGTCGACTCGGTCGCCTGGGTGCTCGGGGCCCAGGCCGCTCGCAGCCTGCGCGGCGCCAAGATGGACGACGTCATCTTCGCGGGCACGCCCGACCGGCCGGCCCTGGGTCGGGCCGAGGTGTCGCTGACGATCGACAACACCGCGGGGCTGTTGCCGATCGAGTTCTCCGAGGTGACGGTCACCCGGACGCTGTTCCGTACCGGTGAATCCGAGTATCAGATCAACGGCGCTCCGTGCCGGCTGCTCGACATCCAGGAGCTCCTGTCCGACTCCGGCATCGGGCGCCAGCAGCACGTCATCGTGGGCCAGGGCCAGCTCGACACGATCCTCAACTCGCGTCCGGAGGACCGGCGCGCGGTCGTCGAGGAGGCTGCCGGCATCCTGAAGTTCCGGAAGCGCCGCGAGAAGGCGGAGCGCCGGCTCGAAGCCACAGAGGGCAACCTGCTGCGCCTGCAAGACCTCGTGCGCGAGGTACGTCGCGGTCTGGGACCGCTGCAGCGCCAAGCCGATGCGGCGCGCCGCCACGACGGTCTCGTCGAGGAGCTGCGCGACATCAGGTTGCACCTCGCCGGGCACGAGATCGGGGGCCTGCAGACCCGGCGCGAACGTCTGCGCGACACACGCGTCCGGCACGACGCCGACGACCGCAGCCTGCGGGGCCGGCTCCGTGATCTCGACACCGCGGTGCTCGAGGCCGAACACGCGTTGAGCGCGCTGGGCGACGACGAGCTGGCCGACGCACTGGTGCGCGTCGAATCATTGCGTGAGCGCGGCCGCGGTCTGCGTGCACTCGCGGCGGAGCGTCAACGTGGTCTCGAGCGGGAGCTCGCAGCCGCGGCGGACACGGGCGTGGTGGAGACACTCGTCGCCGACGCGGCCGCGTTGCGGGCCGAGCTCGAATCGGTTGACGGCGAGAGCCGCGCCCTCGAGGAGCCGAGGCGCGAACTGGAGCGGGCCGAGCAGCAGGTCGGGGCGCAGCGCGCGGAGCTCGTCGAGACCGAGGCCGACGACACGGCCGAGCGACTCGCCGCGGTCCGCCGGGACCTGCAGGCCGGTCGCGAGGCGCTGCAACGGGGCGAGGCCGAGCTCGGCCGGATCGACGCGCGCCGGCGCGCCACCGAAGAGCGGTTGACGAGACTCGCACAGGAACAACACGACGGTCGGGCCGAGCTCGCCCGGGCCGAGCAGGAAGCCACCGCGCTGGCCGCGGTGCTCGAGCGGGCCGCGGAGCGCCGCCGCCGCGCCGAGGAAACGCGGCACGACACGGAGGCCGCGTTCCGCCAAGCCGAAGGAGAAGCGCAGCGCTGGCGGGCACGCGCCGAGGCGCTCACGCAGGCGCTCGACGCCGCACGCGCGCGTACGGGCGCCGCGCGTGTCTCGGGCCTGCGCGGCGTCGTCGGGCCGCTCGTGGATCACCTCGAGATCGAGCACGGTGCCGAGCTCGCCGTCACGGCCGCACTCGGCGACGCGTTGCGCGCCGTCGTGGTCGACGGTGGAACCGCCGCGCGTGAAGCGATCGACCGGCTGAAGGCGGGTGACGCCGCCGGGATGCTGCTCGTGTTGCAGGCTGAGGTGCCGTCGGTGCAGGGCCGGTTCGCGCCGTCGCGCACCCGTCCGCTCGCGGACTGCGTCCGCACCGACGTGCCGTCGCTGCAGGTGACGCTGGCCCGCTTGCTCGACGGCGTGATGCTCGTCGAGGGCGACTGGCGCGACGCGCTCGACCTCGCGCTCGCCAATCCCGAGATCGTCGTCGTGACGCGCGACGGCGACTGCTTCGGTGGCGCGCGGGTGTGGCGCGCGGGCGGTGACGAGCAGGCCGGTGTGACGCAAGCAGCGCTCGAAGAGGCGGCCGAGCGGGCGCGCGCCGCCGACACCGCGCGCGTGAGCGCCGAGCAGGCGTTCGCGGCCGCACGTGCTGCGCTCGACGAGTCGCAGACGGCCGAGACCGCGGCCCGCGAGGCGGCACGTGCGGGCGCGGAGCGCCGGCACCGCGCCGTGGTCGAGCTCGAGCAGCTCGACCGCGAGGCACAGGGCCGCACGGTCGAGCTCGAGCAACTCGCCGGCGAGCTGGAGGCGATACGGCGCCGTCACGAATCCGACGACGCGCGCGTGGCGGAGCTGCAACTCGTGCTCCCGGGCCTGGAAGCGGCCGAACAGGACGCGCAGGCCCGAGCCGCGCGCCTCGCCGAGGCGCGTGCGGCGCTCCGAGCCGGCGAGGAGCGCGTCGCGGCGATGCGCCGCGACCTCGAGGTCCGCGCCGCGGCGCTCGACGAGCGACGCGGACTGCTGCAACGCCGCTTGTCCGAGGTGGAGACCCGCCTCGCGCGTGATCCCGAGGCGCAGGCCGCGGCGGAGCGCCATCGTGCGCAGCTGGCATCGCGGTCGCATGCGTGCCTCTCGTTGGTGGGCACGCTCGACACGTGGCTCGCGACGATTGCCTCTGTGCACGAACGCGTGAGCGAGCGCCGACGGAAGCGCTCCGAGGAGGCCGGCGCCGCCGGCAGGCGCCTCGACACGTTGCGCAGTGAGCGAGCCGAGCTCGAGCAACAACTCACCGTGTTGCGCGAGCAGATGTCGCGTGTCGAGATCGAAGAGGCCGAGACACGCATGCGCCTGGAAGCCGCGGTCGAGAAGCTGCGGGCCGACTTCGACTGCGAGCCCGCGGCCGCGCTCGACGCCCCTGCACCGGACGTGCCCGACGGCACCACGCTGGCCGGCCGCGCGCGCGAGCTCGAGCGCGAGCTTCGCGTCATGGGGCCGGTGAACCCGCTTGCGCTCCAGGAGTACGACGAGCTGCGCGAGCGTCACGACTTCCTGACCGCGCAGCTCGAGGACGTGAAGGAGAGTCGCAAGGAGTTGATGCGCGTCATCCGTGCCGTCGACCGCGAGATCGTCACCGTGTTCGACGCCGCGTTCCAAGACGTGTCGCGACACTTCGACGCGCTGTTCGCCACCCTGTTCCCGGGTGGCTCGGGGCGGATCTTCCTCACCGACCCCGACGACATGCTCAACACCGGCATCGAGATCGAGGCGCGCCCGTCGGGCAAGAACACCCGTCGGCTCTCGCTGCTCTCCGGTGGTGAGCGATCGCTCACCGCGCTGGCTTTCCTGTTCGCGGTGTTCCGGGCCCGCCCGTCGCCGTTCTACCTCCTGGACGAGGTCGAGGCCGCGCTCGACGACGTGAACCTGCACCGCTTCCTCGACCTGATCCACGAGTTCCGCGACGAAGCACAGCTGCTGATCGTCTCGCACCAGAAGCGGACGATGGAGGCCGCCGACTGTCTCTACGGCGTGTCGATGCCACCCGGTGGCTCGAGCCGCGTCGTCAGTCAGCGCATGACGGGCGACGAGGGCCTCTTCACCGCGGCGGCCACGAGCGGGCCGTAACACCGCCGCGTGATCCCGCCGGCGTTCCTCGCTGCCACCGTCGTCACCACGACGACCAACGACGGATTGACGATCGCGTGCGGCCCGAAGGGCCAGCAAGGGTGGCTCTGCACGAACGTGTACCGCCTGACGCACAACCGTGGCGCGGCGGAAGTGGCGGACGCGTTGTCGAAGCCGGTGCGGATCCTCGTGATCCTCGGCGTGGCGTGGCTCCTCGTTCGGATCACACGACGGCTGGTGCTGCGCGCGTTCCGGCGTGTCGGCGAGGCGGACGACAGGATCAGCGCGCTCCGCCGCCGCTCGGGCCTGTCGTGGCTCGATACAGGTCCCATCCCGAACGCGCGTCGCGTGCAGCGAGCCGAGACGGTCGGCGCGCTCGTCTCCAGCATCGTCGCCGTCGTCATCTGGGTGATGGCGGTCGTGAGCGTGCTCGACGTGCTCGGCGTCGCGCTCGGCCCCATCATCGCGGGGGCGGGGATCGTCGGCGTCGCGATCGGGTTCGGGTCGCAGAGCCTCGTGAAGGACTTCCTCACGGGGATCTTCATGCTCATCGAGGATCAGTACGGCGTGGGCGACGTCATCGACGCGGGCGTGGCGAGCGGCACGGTCGAGGGCGTGTCCTTGCGGACGACGCGCCTGCGCGACGTCGAGGGCGTCGTCTGGCACGTCCCCAACGGAGCGATCGCGCGCGTCGGCAACAAGTCGCAGCAGTGGTCACGCGCGCTCGTCGACGTGATCGTCCCTCCTGGCGCCGATCTGCGTCGCGCGATCGACGTGATCAAGGAGACCGCAGCCGAGCTGTGGCGCGACCCGGACTTCGGCCACCTGATGATGGAGGCGCCGGAGGTCTGGGGGGTCGAGGACATCAGCGTGGATCAGGTCAAGATCCGTGTCGTCGCCAAGACGCATCCGTTGGAGCAGTGGCGGGTCGCGCGCGAGCTGCGCATCCGGATCGCGCTCGCGCTCCAGTCCGCGGGCATCACCGCGTCGGCCTCCGCGGCCGCGACCGACGACCCACCCGACACCACCTCGCCGGGGCCCGCGCCGCCTCGGAGCTGAGGTCGGCGTCGAGGGTTCGGAGGGCCGCCGGTAGGATCGGACCTTCATGGCGAACCTCCTCGTCATCCTCGCGATCATCGTGCTCGGGCTGCTGCTCGTCGCCCTCGGCATCGGGTTGTCTCGCCGTGCCCAACGCCGTACGCGCGAGATCTCGGAGCAGCTCGGACTTCCGGTAGAGCAGCCGCCCGCCCCACCCCCACGAGCAGGCCGCGGCCCGGCGCCCGAGGAGGACCGCGACCGCGGGGCACCACCGTCGACCGCGCCACCGCCGACGCGGCCCGCGCCGCCGGCTCGCCCTCGCCCCGGTCGTCCCACGCCCACGCGGCCCGAGGCGCCGCCGCCGCCTCCCGTGCCCGAGGCCGCGCCGGAGCCGCTGACGATCCCGGAGGCGCCGCCGGCTCCCGAGGCGCCACCCGCGCCCACGCCGGCGCCGCCCCGTGTCCGCCCCCGGCTGCGCGACCGTCTCGGCCGTACACGCGCTGCGTTCAGCGGCTTCCTCACGGATCTGGGCGGCCGGTCGAAGATCGACGACGAGGTCTGGGACGAGCTCGAGGAGAGCCTGCTGCTCGCCGACGTCGGTATGGCCACCACGACCCGCGTGCTCGCCGACCTGCGCGCCCGGGCCGCCGAGATGAAGGTCTCCGACCCCGCCGACCTCCTCGAGCTGCTCAAGGCCGAGCTGGTGTCGGTGCTCGAGCCAACCGACCGCGACCTGCGCCTCGACCGCGACGGCCACGGCGCCGCCGACGGTACGAGGCCGCACGTGTGGATGTTCGTCGGCGTGAACGGGGTCGGGAAGACGACGACGATCGCGAAGCTCGCGCAGCAGGAGGTCGGCGCCGGCCACCGGGTCGTGCTGGCGGCCGCCGACACCTTCCGCGCCGCGGCCGCCGAGCAGCTCGGCACCTGGGCCGAGCGCGTCGGTGCCGAGCTCGTGCGGGGCCAGGAAGGTGCCGACCCAGGTTCGGTGGTGTTCGACGCGATGAGCGCGGCGACAAGTCGCGACGCGGACCTCGTGCTCGTCGACACCGCCGGGCGGCTCCACACCAAGGTCAATCTCATGGAGGAGCTGAAGAAGCTGCGGCGCATCGTGGACCGCACCCCCGGCGCGCTGCGCGAGGTGCTGCTCGTCATCGACGCGACCACGGGCCAGAACGGGCTCGCGCAGGCGCGTCAGTTCACCGAAGCGGTCGACGTCACGGGTGTGGTGCTCACCAAGCTCGATGGCAGCGCGAAGGGCGGCATCGTGCTCGCGATCCAGGCCGAGCTCGGTATCCCGGTGAAGGTCGTCGGTATCGGCGAGACCGCCGACGACCTGATCCCGTTCGACCCCGTCGAGTTCGTCGATGCACTGCTCTCGATGGGCTGAGCTCGCCACTTCGGTACACTGAGAAACCCTTCCGGGAAGCTCTTCTGATGTTCGACGCTCTCTCCGAACGCTTCGATTCGATCTTCACTCGTCTGCGCGGCCGCGGCCGGCTCGACGAGAAAGCCGTCGACGAGGTCGCGCGCGAGATCCGGCTCGCGTTGCTCGAGGCCGACGTCAACGTCCGGGTCGTGCGCGCGTTCATCAACCGCGTGAAGGAACGAGCGACGGGCGCGGAGGTCACGAAGAGCCTCACGCCCGCGCAGCAGGTCATCAAGATCGTGCACGAGGAGCTCGTCAACACGCTCGGCGGCACGACCGGCAAGCTCGCCATGAGCTCGAAGCCTCCGACCGTCGTGATGCTCGCCGGGCTGCAGGGATCGGGAAAGACGACGGCCGCGGGCAAGCTGGCCCGGCATCTCAAGAGCCAGGGCCTCGGCGTGCTGCTCGTGGCGGCCGACCTCCAACGGCCCGCCGCGGTGGAGCAGCTGCGCGTGCTCGGTCGGCGCCTCGATCTTCCGGTGCATTCCGCCGGCGACGGCGTGCCGGCCGATCCCATCGCGGTCGCGCGCACGTCGCTCGACGAGGCCGCGCGTCTGGGCCGCAACGTCGTGATCGTCGACACCGCAGGCCGGTTGCAGGTCGACGAGGAGCTCATGGACGAGCTGCGTCACGTGCGCGACGCCGTGCAACCGCACGACACCTTGCTCGTGGTCGACGCGATGACCGGTCAGGAGGCGGTCAACGTCGCCGAGTCGTTCGACCAGGCGGTCGGCCTCGACGGCGTCATCCTCTCGAAGATCGACGGCGACGCGCGTGGCGGCGCGGCGCTGTCGGTGAAGGAGGTCGTCGGCAGGCCGATCCTCTTCGCGGGCACGGGGGAGAAGCTCGAGGACTTCGAGCCGTTCCACCCCGACCGTATGGCCAGCCGGATCCTCGGCATGGGCGACATGCTCACGCTGATCGAGAAGGCCGAGGCCGCGTTCGACAAGACCCAGACCGCCAAGACCGAGGAACGCCTGCGCAAAGGCCAATTCACGCTCGAGGACTTCCTCGACCAGATGCGGCAGGTGCGCAAGATGGGCCCGCTGCAGAACATCGTGAAGATGATGCCGGGGCTCCCCAAGGAGCTGAAACAGGCGCAGGTCGATGAAGCCGAGATCGCGCGTGTCGAGGCGATCATCTGCTCGATGACGCCGGCGGAGCGGCGCGATCCATCGGTGATCAACGGCTCGAGACGCCTCCGGATCGCCTCGGGGAGCGGCACCACCACGCAGGACGTGAACCAGCTGCTCAAGCAGTTCAAAATGGTCCAGCAGATGATGCGATCGGTCGCCCAGGGCAAGCGTCCGAAGATGCCGATTCCGGGCCTGTAGGCTGCGTTGTTTGCTCTGTAGGCTTGACGCCTTGCACCCCGCCCCCCGCTCCGGGCCCGGCACCTCGAGGGAAGGACACCCGCAACCGTGGCAGTGAAGATCCGTCTGATGCGTGTGGGCAAGAAGAAGCAGCCCACGTACCGGGTCGTCGTCGCCGACTCCCGGTCGCCCCGCGACGGCCGGTACATCGAGATCATCGGGCACTACGGCCCGCGCCAGGAGCCGAGCCTGGTCGAGATCGACGACGAGAAGGCCCTGGCTTGGCTGCGCAAGGGTGCCGAGTTCAGCGAACGGGTGCACCGCCTGCTCGTGTCGACCGGTGTCTGGGAGCGGTTCGAGAAGGAGCAGCCGAAGGCCGCGAGCCGGGTGAAGGTCCGGCCGGCCAAGCCGTCGAAGGCGGCTCGGGCCACGCCCGCAGCCGCCGAGCCCGCCGCGGGTGAGCCTGCCGCACCGCCTGAGGCGGAGGCGAACGAGCCGGAGGTCGCAGAGGCCGCCGCCAACGGCGACGCCGCGGCGGAGGAGACCTCGTCGTGACCGACGCGGGCGTGCCGCGCGACGTCGACGACGACTACGACGAGATCGCACCCGAGGGCAACCGCATCGTCGGGGCCCGGGCCCGCGCCGTCGTCGAGCACGTCGCACGTGCGATCGCCCAAGACCCTGACGCGGTCGAGGTCGACATCGAGGAACGCGACGGCGAGGTGCGTCTCCTCGTGCGAACGAACCCGTCGGACATGGGCCGGCTCATCGGCAAGCGGGGCCGGGTCATCCAGGCGTTGCGGCAGCTCACGCGGGCCGCGGGAGCCTCCGAAGGAATCAAGGCCAACGTCGACGTCCTCGAGTGACGATCGGCGCGAAGCCGGGTCCACCCGGCTCGAGGTCGGCCGGATCGGGCGGGCGCACGGCCTGAAGGGTGAGGTCGCGGTGACTCCGACCACGAACCGCGCCGAGCGTTTTGCGGTCGGTTCCGTGCTCTGGGCCGGCGACCGTTGCTGGACGGTGGTGTCGGCCCGGCCGCACCAGGGTCGCTGGCTGCTCCGGTTTGCAGGCGTCGACGACCGCACCCAGGCCGAGTCGCTGCACGGGGTCGTGCTCGAGGGGGAGCCGCTCGGACCGCTGCCCCATGACGAGCACTGGGTGCACGAGCTCATCGGCGCTGCGCTCGTCGACCGCACCGGTGCGCGGTTGGGCCGTGTGGTCGCGGTCGAGGCGAACCCCGCCAGCGATCTGCTCGTGCTGGAGGACGGCGCACTCGTGCCGGTCGCGTTCGTGGTCGACGAGCGCGTGGAGGAGCGCCCCGGGGTCGTCGTCGTGGACGTGCCGGCGGGCCTGCTCGACGTGAACCGTCCAGGCGGCACGGCGGAGTAACGGTCCGGTGCGCGTCGACGTCTTCACGATCTTTCCGGAGTTCCTCGAGGAGCCGTTGCAGGTCTCGTTGCTCGGGCGCGCCCGAGCGAGCGGCCTCGTCGACGTCCGTCTCCACGACCCGCGCGACTTCACGACCGACCGTCATCGCAGCGTCGACGACACGCCGTTCGGCGGCGGTGCGGGGATGGTGATGCTGCCGGAGCCGCTCTTCGCTGCGGTCGAAGCGACCGCTCCGCAACGGCCGCTCCTGCTGCTGTCGGCGAGCGGGCGACCGTTCGACCAACAATGGGCCGCGAAGCTTGCGTCGGGTGACGGGTTCTCGCTCGTCTGCGGGCGCTACGAGGGTGTCGACCAGCGGGTTGCGGAGCAGTTGTGCGACGGTGAGCTCTCGATCGGCGACTACGTGCTCGCCGGTGGCGAAGCCGCCGCGCTCGTCGTGATGGAGGCGGTCACACGGCTGCTTCCCGGCGTGATGGGCAACGACGCATCCACGACCGACGAGTCGTTCACCGACGGCCTGCTCGAGTATCCGCAGTACACGCGACCGGCCGAGTTCCGTGGCCTGGCTGTACCCGAGGTGCTGCGGTCCGGTGACCATGCGCGTGTCACGCGTTGGCGACACGCACAGGCGTTGCGCCGCACCCTCGAACGCCGGCCCGAGCTGCTCGGTGGGCGCGACCTCACGCCGGAGGAGCAGGCGCTCCTCGACGAGTTCCCCTGAGTTGCCGGCGCGCTCGCTAGCCCTCGTCGCGGTTCGGGTTCTCGAGCCGGAAGAAGTTGCTGTCGTTCCCGTCCCGGGTGTGCTCCTGGAAGATGAACCGCAGGCCCCGCTCGTCGAACGTGCGGAACCACTCGTCCCACGAGACCTCACGCAGGTCCTCACCCCCGAAGCCGGGGAAGTCGAAGGTCAGCACCCCGAGCCGGTCCCCGTGCTCCGTGCCCGGCACCGTGGCCGGTTTCGCGCCCCGCGCCTCGGCCCAGGCCCTGATGACGTCGTGGTCCGTCGTCCAGAGCGTCTCGCCGGGACGGCTCTCGTGCTCGTCGCGGCTGCGGATCTCGCGGCCGCGGGCACCGCCCCGGCCGCCGTCGCTGCGGTCGTCACTGCGGTCGTCACTGCGGTCGTCGCGGGCGCCGGACCGCCCCGTCTCGCCGCCTTCCGACGAGCGGAGAACCTCGAGCAGCTCGTGCTTGCGCATCCTCGAGGTTCCGGAGACGCCGTGCCGCCGCGCTTCCCGGCGCAGCTGGTCGACGGTCATGCCCTCGTACTGTGCAACGCTCGCCATCTGGCTCCACCTCCTCCTTTGAAGCGGCGCTACCCGTCCGCTCGCGGACGAGAAACCGTGGCGGCGCCCCCCGGCGGCTCCGGCGGACCTGGTCAGCGCGGCTAGGCTGGTCGCTTCTCCGCGTAACTCGCCCCCGGGGGTCTGGCGTCATGAACCGCACCGATCTGGTCGACCGCGCGCAACTTCGCGACGACGTCCCCGACTTTGCGCCGGGCGACACCGTGAAGGTCCATGTCCGCGTCGTCGAGGGCAACCGCGAGCGCACCCAGGTCTTCCAGGGCGTCGTCATCCGCCGGCAAGGCAGTGGCCTCCACGAGACGTTCACCGTCCGGAAGGTGAGCTTCGGCGTGGGCGTGGAGCGCACCTTCCCGGTGCACTCACCCACGATCGCCAAGGTCGAGGTGGCCACCAGGGGCGACGTTCGGCGGGCGAAGCTCTACTACCTGCGCGACCGCGTCGGGAAGGCCGCGAAGGTCAAGGAGAAGCGGGTCTGAGCATCCCGCTCACGCAACCGGCCGGGCTCGGCTATTCCGGACAATTTACGCGCTTCGCGCCGGTATCATGCTCCCTGTAGACCACGGTCGATCCAGCCGATTCCACGTAGGTCACCACGTAAGCTCGCGGTGATCGGGAGGCTCCGGTGAGCGCTGAGGACCTCGAGCGGTACGAAACCGAGATCGAGCTGCAGCTCTACAAGGAGTACCGCGACGTCCTGCCGATGTTCGCCTACGTCGTGGAGACCGAGCGGCGGTTCTACCTGACCAACAAGGTCACGATGGACGTGCACAACGAAAACGGGCGCGTCTTCTTCGAGCTCAACCTCCAGGACGCATGGGTGTGGGACATGTACCGGCCCGCGCGGTTCGTGGCCAATGTGCGGGTGGTGACGTTCAAGGACGTCAACATCGAGGAGCTCGCGGGCAAGGAGCTCTGAGCGACGAGCATGGCCGCCAGCGTGGGGGATGCACCCGCGTCACGCCCTGATCCGCGCCGGGCACTCGGTACGCGCGGCGAGACCGCGGTCGCACACTGGTACGAAGCCCAGGGCTACCAGGTGGTGGATCGCAACTGGCGCTGCCGCGAGGGGGAGCTCGATCTCGTGCTCGAACGTGCGCGCGTGGTGGTGTTCTGTGAAGTGAAGACGCGCCGCAGCGATCGCTTTGGCGCCCCGGTCGAGGCGATCACCCGTCGCAAACGCCAGCGACTGCGGATCCTCGCGGCCAAGTGGCTCGACGAGCGGCGCGCGGTCGTGCGCGAGCTGCGTTTCGACGTCGCATCCGTGATGCCCGGGCCGGACGGGAACTTCGCGATCGAGGTGCTCGAAGGCGCGTTCTGACGCGCAAGCGTGGGTTCTCCCACATCGTCAACGCCGGCGTCGCTTCGGTGCGCGCTCGGCGCGCCGTCGCGCGGCGGCCCAGCATGGCGTGTGCCAGTGCCGGCGGAGATCGGGTGCATGCACCGGCACCACGACCTCGTGCCCGGTACCCGGCTCGATCTCGTGATCGCATCCCGGGCACCGGTAGCGCTTGGTCGCCTGGTACGGCTGCACGTGACGCACTTCGTACGGCTCGTCGTCGGTAGGCCCGTGCATCGCGCACCATTGTTGCGGCGTTCCCGGCTCGAAACCGCTCCGGGCCCCGCCGTCAGCGCTTCTTGGCCTTGCCGCCTTCGAAGAGCTCGCGCCAGTCGCGCTCTGACACGCGGACGTCGAATCGCTTCGCGGCGGCGAGAATGCGCTTCCAGGCGCGGTCGCGCTCGGCGTCGGAAACCCCTTCCACCTGGTCGAAGCGCGCGATCGCGTTCCGCACGTGCGATGCGTCGGTCAGCGGCTCCTTGCGCTCTTCGGGGAACGCAAATTGCTGGTCGCCCAGCCGGTTCGTTTCAGCACTACTCAGGCCCTGTGTCTTGCGCCGGACGGGCTTTCCTCGTGCGCGGGCGCTCTGGGCCTGTCGAGCCTTGACGAGATTGCGACGTGCGGCCTCTTTCTGCTTCTGCGTGGCCATCCCGTCTCCTTTCGGAGGTGGTCGTTGCCGTCCTTCAACCGATACCCAAGCCCCGCGTTCGATATCCGAGCCGCGCCCGCGCGGTCACGACGGCCACAGGAAGCCACGTTCGCGTCGCAATGCGCCGATGCGTTCGCATTCGGCGACGGCCTGGGCGAGGGCGCCCGGGTCGAGGCCCGTACGGCTCGCCAGTTGATCGATCGTCGCGGGTTCGCCGCCGCACGCCTGCAGGCAGCGTCGAGCGTCGCCTTGGAGCCGCGGACGCCGGGCCCACCCGCGACGCGCGCCTGGCGTCATACCGAGCGCGACGAGTACGTCGGAGGGGTCGAGCAGCGGGTGCGCGCCGTCGGCCAGCAGCGCGTTGCACCCGGCTGCCGCGGCGTTACGGCGCGATCCGGGCATGACGAGCACCGGCCGGTCGTACTCGAGCGCGCGCTCGGCGGTGATGCGCGCGCCGCCCTTGATCGTCGCTTCGACGACCACGACGGCGTCGGCGACGCCCGCGATGATCCGGTTGCGCACAGGGAACCGGCCGGGCTCGGGCAAGGTCGCGAACGCCGACTCCGTGAGCAGACAGCCGTGAGCTTTCGCCCGTTCGAACAGCACGTGATGACGCCGCGGGTACACGATGTCGAGCCCGGTCGCGATCACGCCGACCACACGGCCGCCCGCATCGAGCGCGCCTTCGTGTGCGGCGGCATCGACGCCGATCGCCATCCCGCTCACGATGGTGCAGCCGGATCTCGCGAGGAATGCGCCGAGCTCGAACGCGTCGTGCAGCCCGTGTGGGGATGCGGCGCGCGTCCCGACGATGGCAACCCGCGGCGCGTCGAAGGCGTCGAGCCGGCGTCCCTCGGCGAGCAACACCGCCGGACGGCTCGGCACCGGGTCCGCGAACGGGTAGTCGGGCTCGGTCGCGAGCAGGACATGCGTGCCGCGACGCGCCAGCACCCGCGCGACGCGATCGAGGTCGAGCCGGCGCGACCAGTGCGCGACGAGTGCCTCGAGATCGGTGCGACCCTGGTGTTGGAGGCTCCGAAGCACCTCGACGGCGCGCCGGTCGCGGCGGGCGATCGCGGCCACCGCCTCGCGCGGATCGGGCCACGCCGTCAACAAGGCGCGCAGACGCGCCGGCGTCATCGAGCGAATGTTCACGAGTGCCGCGGCTGCGACCCGTGTGCCGGACAAGCCGTGCACCGCGGCGGCGGCCCCGCTCACGGCACGTCCTCGCGCATCATGGCGGCACGCTCGAGGTGCGCACTCGAGACCCGCTCGGCACCTTCGAGATCGGCGAGTGTGCGCGCGACGCGCCGGATCGCGGCCGCGCCCCGCCCGGTCAGCGCTCGGCGCTCGATGATCTCGCGCCAGGTCTGCTCCGCAACGTCGTCGAGCACGACATGAACGCGCAACGCTCCCGGCGGCAAGCCGCCGTTGCGGTGCCATCGACGACCCGCGTAGCGCTCGCGCTGGCGTTCGACGGCCGCTTTCACGCGCGGACGGACCGATGCCGAGGATTCCCCGGGTCTGTCGCCCGCCTCCGGCGGCCCGACCCACATCCGGACGTCGAACCGGTCGAGCAGCGGCGCCGACAACCGCCGACGGTACCGGGCCACGCGTTCGGGGCTGCAGCTGCACTCGGCCGGCGGCTGCGCGCACGGGCACGGGTTGGAGCACGCGATCAGCAGGAAATCGGCCGGGAACGTCAGCGACGACGACTGCCGCGAGATGCGCACGACGCGTTCTTCGAGCGGCTGGCGCAACGCGTCGAGCGCCGCCGGTGAGAACTCGGCGAGCTCGTCGAGGAAGAGCACGCCGCGGTGTGCGAGCGTTACTTCGCCAGGATGCGCGCGGCCGCTGCCTCCGCCGACGAGTGCTGCGGTCGAGGCGGTGTGGTGTGGGGCGCGGAAGGGTGGTCGGGTGACGAGCGTGCCGCTCTCGACCGCGCCGACGACGGAATGGATCCGCGTCACCTCGAGCGCTTCGTGTGATGGCAGCGCCGGCATGATCGTGGTGATGCGGCGCGCGAGCATTGTCTTGCCCACGCCGGGCGGCCCGACGAGCAGCATGTGGTGACCGCCCGCAACCGCGACCTCGAGCGCGCGCCGCACGATGCGCAGGCCCCGTACGTCGGCAAGATCGAGACCTTCGTCGTCATCGGGCGACTCGCTGTCGGGCGGCCCGCCGCCCGTGCCCGCCGACGCAGCGCGGCGCGACGGGATCGCCGGCCATGCCTGTTCGCCTTTCAGGCACGAGCGCAACTCGCCAAGGGAACGGGCGGGGCACACCTCGATGCCGGCGACGAGCGCAGCTTCGCCGGAGTTCTGCACCGGTACCACGACACGGCGCAGTCCGGCGCGATGGAACGCGTCGACGAGCGCCAGCGTGCCGGGGACCGGGCGGATCGAACCGTCGAGGCCGAGCTCGCCGAGCACGCCTGCGCCGTCGAGGCAGCCGGCCGGGAGCCCATCGGACGCGAGCAGCAGGCCGAGCGCGACGGCGAGCTCGAAGCCGGCGCCGCTCTTGCGCAAACCTCCCGGAGCCAGATTGACGGTCACCCGGCGCATCGGCCACGCGAGCTCGGACGACAGCATCGCGGCGCGCACCCGTTCACGTGACTCTCGTCCGGCCGCGTCGGGGAGCCCGACGACGTTGTACGCCGGCAGGCCATTGGAGACGTGGACCTCGACGGTCACCAGCCGTCCCTCGACGCCGAGCAGCGTCGCGCTCAAGACCGAGGCAAGCATGTGAACCCTCCGCACAACGTGTGGTTGCTGGAGGGCCGTGCCGCGGCGCCTCGACGGCGTGCCGAACGCTAAACCGTCGGTGTGACAGCTACCCGGACGGCGTGTCTAGCGATTTGGCGGCATGTGCGAGGGCGACTCGTGCGGTGAGTAGCCTGCTCGCGCGATGCCGCCGCGTGGAGCGACCGACAACGGCCCAATGGGCGCCACCGGCAATGACCCCACCGGTAATGACCCAGCCGGCCATGACGCGGTCGGAAATGAACCGGTCGGAAACGAACCGGTCGACGCGGTCTGGAAGCTGCACGAGTTCGTGCAGTCGCTGCAGGCATTGAGCGGCAACACGCGCGAGGCGTATGGGCGAGACGTCACGCAGTTCGTCGTATGGCTCGGTCGCGGAGCGTGTGACGGTCCTGAGCGTCTCGATCACGCGACGTGCCGGCGCTACCTCGCGTTTCTCACGACCCGTCGTCTCGCACCGCGATCGATCGCGCGCAAGGCCGCCGCGATGCGCGCGTACCTCCGGTTCCTGCACCGCACCGGCGCGATCAGCAGCGATCCCAGCCGCGCACTTCGCGCGCCGAAGGGGCCGGCCCGCCTGCCTCGGGTCCCACGACGTGACGAAGCTGCGGCCATGCTGGACCGGGCCGGCGCACTCGTCGGGTCGTCCACCGGCGACGTCGACGAGCGGGCCGAGGCGCTGGCCCTACGTGATGTCGCGGTGCTCGAGGTGCTGTACGGCACCGGCGTGCGGGTCTCGGAGTGCTGCGGTTTGACGTCGGCGACCTGCGACCTGCGCCACGGCCACATCACGGTCTCGGGCAAGGGCGCCAAGACGCGCCGCGTCCCGCTGGGCGAGCCGGCGATCGCCGCGGTGCGCGCGTACGTCGAGCGTGGGCGGCCCCGGTTGGCAGGCGCCGATACCCCGGCTGACCTGGTGTTCCTCAACTCCCGAGGAAAGGCGTTGTCTCCCCGCGACGCCCGGCGGATCGTGGAACGCCACCCGTTGCCCGATGGAAGGTCGCTCCATCCGCATGCCTTGCGCCATGCCTACGCCACACACCTGCTCGAGGGCGGAGCCGACCTGCGGGTGGTCCAGGAGCTCTTGGGGCACGCCGACCTCGCGACCACGCAGGTCTACACTCATCTGACCCGTGACCGGCTCCGTGCGGTCTACGACGCAACCCACCCACGTGCCTGACGAGACCATCGACGAAGCCGCTGCACTCGTTGCCGACCTCTGGCAGCAGTACAAGACGGACTCTGCTCCTGACGCGCGCGAGCGCTTGATCCTGCACTACTCGCCGCTCGTCAAGTTCGTCGCGGGTCGTGTCGCCGCCGGTCTGCCCCAGAACATCGAGCAGGCCGACCTCGTGAGCTACGGGATCTTCGGGCTGATCGACGCCATCGACAAGTTCGACCCCGAACGCGGCTTCAAGTTCGAGACGTACGCGATCTCCCGTATCAAGGGCGCCATCATCGACGAGCTGCGTTCGATCGACTGGGTGCCGCGATCCGTCCGGTCGAAGGCCCGGGCGATCGAACGTGCGTATTCGAAGCTCGAGAACGAGCTTCGCCGCACGCCGGACGACAACGAGGTGGCCTCGGAGCTCGGCCTGAGCGAGAGCGAGTTCGCGCAGACCCTTTCGCAGATCTCGTTCGTCGGTCTGGTCGCACTCGACGAGCTGCTCAGCGCGGGTTCGGAACGCGGCAACTCCGGCACGGTGGGCGACACCATCGCAGACAGCGCGCACGACCCGGTGCAGGCGTTCGAGCTCGACGAGATGAAGCACGTGCTCGCCGACGCGATCAACCGCATGCCCGATCGTGAACGCCTCGTTCTCACGCTCTACTACTACGAGGGCCTCACGCTGTCCGAGATCGGCCAGGTGCTCGGTGTCACCGAGAGCCGCGTGTGCCAGATCCACACGAAGGCGATCTTCCAACTGCGCGGTCGTTTGAGCGAGCCCGAGCGTCCCGCGGTGCGCTGACATCCCGCAGGGTTTCGCACCGTTGCTCTGGTGAGACCTGAACGAAGCGGTTAGCATGCCGCCGCTTCCCCTCGCCTTCCCCGCGTCGTGTGCCGTCCGTCGCCGGGAGAAGGTCGCTTGGCTCGCCGCTTCGGTGTCGTCACCGCGCTCGTCGCGGTTCTCGTCGTTGGTGCTCCACTTCCTGTCGGTGCTGCGCGTTCGCGTGACGCCGCGGCGGCGTGGACCCGCCCCGTCGCGGGCGAGGTCGTCCGGCCGTTCGTCGCGCCGCCGTCCCGCTACGGGCCCGGTCACCGAGGTGTCGATCTTGCCGCGCCGCCCGGAACCGCCGTCGTCGCGGCGGGTGACGGTGTCGTCGTGTTCTCGGGGGATGTCGCCGGATCACTTCATGTCGTCGTGGCGCACCGCGACGGCCTGAGAACCGGCTACTCGTTCCTCTCTCGGATCGACGTCGCCGTCGGTGAGCCTGTGCAACGGGGGACGCGCGTGGGCACGTCGGGCGGTGCCGGCGACGCACACGCCGCCGGTGTTCTGCACTTTTCGTTGCGGGTCGGCGACAACTACGTCGATCCGATGGTGCTGTTCGCACCGCCCGACCTCGCCGCAATCGTGCACCTCGCGCCTCCAGGGGGTGGAGAAGTGGGGCCGGTCTCCGCGGCGCGCGAGGAGCGCATCATTGCCGAGGGTCTCTTCCACTCGCTGACGCTCCCGGCATGGGCGAAGCCCGACCAGACGCATGACGACGGCGGCCTGGTCGGCGCCGTGGTGGACGCGTTCGGCGCGCTGGGCGGCAACGCGGTGGACTTCGCGCGTGGGTTCGTCGACGCGGGCGCGACCGCGCTCGACAAGGCGACGCGGTTCGTGACGTGGGCGGGGCAGCAGGCCGGCAAGCTTCCAGTGGTAGGCGAGGTCTCCGAGGTCGCGGCGCGGCTCCTCCAGTGGGCGCGCTCGCGTCTGCACTGCACGGATGACGCGCCCGACGCCGACGGAACCGGGGGCTCGGGTCACGCGCTCATGGTCGTCGCGGGGATCAACAGTGCCTGGGACGGCCAGGGCAACGCGGTCGGTCTGCCCACCGATTCGCTGCACTACGACCCTTCGGAGGTTCGCAGCTTCTCGTACGACGGCTCGGGCGCGTACCGCAACCCCGACACGTGGAACCCGCTCGAGGCCGCGGCGAATCAGCTCGCGGAGCAGCTCCGGACCATGGAGCGCGAGCATCCCGGGCGCGAGGTGGACCTCATCGCCCACTCGCAGGGCGGCGTCGTCGTGGATCTGTTCCTGCAAAGGATCTACCAGTCGTCGGATCCGAGCTTCCCGCCGCTCGGCACGGTGATCTCGCTGTCATCGCCCCATCGGGGCGCGCCGCTCGCAACCGCCGCGCAGCGGGTCGCCGGGTCCGCGAGCGGACGTGCCCTTCTCGATCACGTCGGTCCGACCGCCGGCCTTCCGCCACGGGACGCAATGTCGGTGCGTCAGCTCGACGAGCGGTCGCCGACGATGCAGTCGCTGTGGTCGAAGCGGCTGCCGTACAACGTCGACTACACGAGCATCGGCGGGCTCGACGACTTCGTCGTCCCGGCGACACAGATCGACGTGCCGGGTGGTCAGCGCGTGCTCGTCGACCCGTCAGGCGTCGCGAACGACCACACGGCCATCACCCAGGACCGGCGCGCGATGCGCGCGGTGCGGCTCGCTCTGGAGGGCCGGCCACCGCCGTGCGTCTCCCTCGGCGAGGGCCTTCGCGGCGCAGTGGAGCCGCTTCTCGTCACCCGACTGGAGCAAGGCGTAGGCCGTGTCGGCGCGGGCCTGGGCCGCGGTGTCGACGCGCTGACGCCGTGAGTCACCCCGTCGAGCACATTCGAGCAAAGGAATCCGCGTTGATCCGTCACGTCCGTTCTCTGCGCGCAGCACGACACATCACCGCATCCATCGTGCTCATCGCCGTCGCGCTGCTCGTCCCGGCGTGCAGCGGCGGCACGAAACAACGGCGCGCTGGCGCGCCGAGGTCCCGGCCCGCTCACGCCGCGCCGTCGTGGCAACACACCCTCGGCGCATGGCCGTCGAAGATCGTCGCGGACCACCGAAGCATCGTCGTCACCTGGGGCGCCGGACGCGTGACGGACCTCGACTTCGACGGGAGGCGGCGTTGGACGGCGACGCTCGACGGGGATCAGTACGCCGACCCGGGGATCAGCTCCACCACGGTCGTCGCGCCGACACGTCGCGGACTCGCTTCGCTCGACCGCGAGGACGGCACGAGACGCTGGCAGGTCGACGTTGCCGGCACGGTCTCGGCGATCGCGCTCGTCGATGCGCCATCCGGTGAAGCGCGCGTCGTCGATTCCACGCGTGACGGCGTGCTCGAGGGCCGTCACGCGGCCGACGGTTCCATCCTCTGGCAGAGCCGCGACAACCGGTCGGTCGGCGCGCGGGTGGTGTTCTCGGACGACCGGCGCCTCGCCATCGCGCTGTGGCGCGGGGCCGAGTCGTCGGTGCTGCGCGCCCACGACGTCGACAGCGGCGCCGTCGTCTGGGAACGCGAGGTCGCTCGCGCGGCCTCGGCGCCTGCGATCACCCACGGCCTCGTCGTGCTCGGCGCCGGCGACGACCACTTCCGCTCGCAGGCGCTCGCGTTCTCGGTGGGCGACGGCGCACCCATGTCGAGCGCGAGCCTCCCCGGGTCGTTCGGCTCGAGCACCGAGCCCGGCGTCGCGGGCGTCAGCGTCGTGTTGGTCGACCAGCTGGGGACCGCCTCGATGGTCGACATGCTCCACGGGCGGCTCGAATGGCAGACGAAGCTCGACGCGCCCGTGATCGGCGAACGCCCGATCGTCGGCGACGACGTGGTCGTCCTCACGACGTACTCGCGGGAGCTGGTGTGGCTCGACCGGCATACGGGCCGCATCCTGAATCGCTTCGACGCCGGAGGCGTCCTCGCCGGCGCGGCGGCGGGTGAGGGCCAGGTCGTCGTCGGGCTTCGCTGGGTGGAGCCGCCCCGCGTCCAGGCGTATCCCCTCTGACCTGCGCCGTCACGGGCCCGGGGCGGCGGGGTCGCCGGCCTCGCCGCGGCGGCCCCCGGCTACAATCGCCGGACCCGATCCGTACGACCGGGACTTCGCACGCCCGCACACCCGAGGTGCATCCGAGATCGTCCTGGCGGATGTCTCGCGGGCGGAGGATCAACCGAGGGAGGAACACGACGTGGCTGTGGTCACGATGAAAGACCTGTTGGCGGCCGGGGTGCACTTCGGCCATCAGACGAGGCGCTGGAACCCGAAGATGAAGCGGTTCATCTTCGGCGAGCGCAACGGCATCTACGTGATCGACCTCCAGCAGACGCTGGCCCGGATCGACACGGCCTACCGATTCGTCCGCACCACCGTCGAGAACGGTGGGTCGATCATGTTCGTCGGCACGAAGAAGCAGGCGCAGGAGCCGATCCAGACCCAGGCCGAGCGCTGCGCGATGCCGTACGTCAACTTCCGCTGGCTCGGGGGCATGCTGACCAACTTCCCGACCGTGCACGCGCGCGTCGCGAAGCTTCGCGAGCTCGAGCGCACCGTGAAGAGCGGTGAAGCCGATCAGATGCCGAAGAAGGAAGGCCTTCGGGTCCGCCGCGAGCTGGCGAAGCTGGAGCGGAACCTCGGCGGCATCCGGAACCTGGAGAAGCTGCCCGACGCGATCTTCGTCATCGACACGAAGAAGGAGCACATCGCGGTCACGGAGGCGAACCGGCTCAACATTCCGGTCGTCGCGGTGGTCGACACGAACTGCGACCCCGACGTGATCGACTACGTCATCCCCGGCAACGACGACGCCATCCGTGCCGCCAACCTGATGTGCCGGGTGATCGCCGACGCAGTCGAGGAGGGCACGCAGCTCGCGCGGCGCAAGGGCGCCCGCCCCGGCACGCGCGCCGAAGACGTGGCCGCGGCACCACCGCTCGATCCCGCGGAGCAGCGCCGCAAGGCGGAGCAACAGCGCCAGGCGGCGGCCCAGGCCGCGCTCAAGCAGCGCGAGATCGAAGAACGCGCGCGCAACGCCGGGAACACGCGCAAGGACGCCGCGAACGTGCCGGCCGCGGACGCCGCGGCCACCACGACGGCGCCGGCCGGTGAGACCGCGCCGGCGGAGGAAGCGAATGGCTGAGTTCTCTGCGAAAGACGTCGCCGAGCTGCGCAAGCAGACCGGCGCCGGGATGATGGATTGCAAGAAGGCCCTCGAGGAATGCGAGGGCGACATGGACGACGCCAAGGACTGGCTCCGCAAGAAGGGCCTTGCGGGTGCGTCCAAGCGCGCCGGCCGGGCCGCGTCGCAGGGCGCGGTCGAGGTCGTCGTCGACGGCGACGTGGGCGCGGTCGTCGAGCTCAACTGCGAGACCGACTTCGTCGCCAAGGGCGCCGACTTCAAGCAGACGGTGGCCGACCTCGCGAAGCTCGTCGCGAAGGAAGGCGAGGTTGGTCTGGTCGACAAGCCCTTCGGCGACTCGACCGTCGGTGACGCGATCACCCAGCTCGGCGCGAAGCTCGGCGAGAAGATCGAGCTCGGCCGGGTGGTGCGGTACGAGACTTCCGACGGCCTCATCGACGGCTACAAGCACGTGCAGAACGAGCGCGGCGTCATCGGTGTGCTCGTCGAGCTCGGTGGTGTCGACCCCGGCGACGCGAACGCACGCGAGATCGCGCACGACATCGCGCTGCACGTCGCCAGCGCGGCGCCCCGGTACACGACGCGCGACGAGGTGCCGCCCGACGCGCTCGACAAGGAGCGGGCGGTACTCGAAGAGCTCACCCGCAACGAGGGCAAGCCCGAGGACAAGATTCCGCAGATCGTCGAAGGACGCCTGAAGGCCTTCTACCAGGACTACGTGCTCGTCGAGCAGGCCTACGTCCGCGACCCCAAGACGACGATCGGGAAGCTGTTGGGATCGCTCGGGTCGAATGCCGCGGTGCGGCGGTTCGCGCGGGTCAAAGTGGGCGAGGAGTAGCACGGCCGGCCTCCACGGGGAGACGGTCACGAGCGGACAAGGAGCGACGGTGGGCGAGAGCCGGTTCCGACGGGTGGTGCTCAAGCTGTCGGGTGAGGCGTTCGCCGATGCGTCGATCAACTTCGGCATCGATGCCGGTGTCGTGCAACGCATCGCCGAAGAGGTGGCCGCGGCGCGCGTCGATCTCGGTGTCGAGATCGCGGTCGTCGTCGGCGGCGGCAACATCTTCCGCGGCATGAGTGGCGCGACCCGCGGCATGGACCGCGCCCGGGCGGACTACATGGGAATGCTCGCGACGGTCATCAACGCGCTCGCGTTGCAGGACGCGCTCGAGGCGGTCGGTCAACCGACACGGGTCCAGACCGCGATCACGATGGCCCAGGTCGCGGAGCCGTACATCCCGCTGCGGGCGGTGCGGCATCTCGAAAAGGGCAGGGTCGTCGTGTTCGCGGCGGGCACCGGCAACCCGTACTTCACCACCGACACGACCGCGGCGCTGCGCGCCGCGGAGGTCGGCGCGGAGGCGATCCTGAAGGGTACGCACTCCGGTGTCGACGGCGTCTACAGCGCCGATCCCCGGATCGACCCGGACGCAGTGAAGCTCCCGCAGGTGAGCCACTTCGAGGTGCTCAACCGCGGCCTCAAGGTGATGGACTCGACCGCGATCACCTTCTGCATGGACAACGAGCTCCCGATCATCGTCTTCGACGTCACGAAGCCCGGCAACATCCACCGCGCGCTCGTCGGTGAGGAGATCGGTACGCTCGTCAGCTCGACCACGGTGCCGTGAGCCCGACGGTCGTCTGTTCGCGTCGGGGGGAGCCCCAATGAGAGAAGAGGTCATCGCCGACACCCGCGACAAGATGCGCAAAGCCGTCGCGCACTTGCAGGAGGAGTTCGCCGGGGTCCGCGCCGGTCGGGCCACGCCCGGCCTGGTCGAGAAGCTCAAGGTCGACTACTACGGCAGCGAGGTGCCGCTGCAACAGCTCGCGGGCTTCAGCGTTCCCGAGCCGCGGGTGCTCGTCGTGTCGCCGTACGACAAGGGCTCCATCAAGGCCATCGAGAAGGCCATCCAGGCCAGTGACCTCGGCATCAATCCGTCGAACGACGGCCAGGTGATCCGGCTCAGCTTCCCCCAGCTCACAGCCGATCGTCGCAAGGAGCTCGTGAAGGTCGTGAAGCACCGGGCCGAAGAGGGTCGGGTCGCCGTTCGCAACATCAGGCGGCAATCCCGCCACGACCTCGAAGCCTTCGAGAAGGACGGCGAGATCAGCAAGGACGAGCTCGACCGGGCCGAGAAGGAGCTCGAGAAGCTCACCCACGAGGTCATCGCCGAGATGGACCAGCTCCTCGGCCACAAGGAGCGGGAGCTCCTCGAAGACTGAGGAAGCCGGACACGCGCCCGCCCGACCCGCGCCACTAGCCTGGGCCGGCATGGGGGAAATCGGGAGCCGACCGTGACTGATCCGGGCGATCACGATCCCGAGGCCCACGACGACGAAGCGCCGCGTCCGGGCGAGATCACCACGCCGGAAGGGGTGCGCATCATCGGAGCCGAGGAGGCTCAGGCCGCGCTCGACGGCGGCCAGGTGCAGGGTCGCCTCGGCGAGGACGACCTGCGGTACGGCGACGTCCCGCCCCGGCCCGATCCCGGTGTGCGCCCCGCCGCGCGATTCCCGCTGCCGGCCGATGCGAGCGCGCCGCAGCCGCTGGTATCGCAGCCCCGCCCGGCCGACGAGCCCGCGGGCGAGCCCGTCGTGGGCAGTCACACGCTCGGCGAGCTCGACCACGATCCCCAAGCCACGCGCGCCGACGAGGTCGGGCTGCGCGAGCAGGAGGGGCTCGGCGACGAGTGGACGGACGCCGCGTGGGGTGACGGCTGGGGCGACGACGGCGCGGACACCGGTGAGCCGGAGGTCGCGACGCGAGCCGATCGTGGCGCGGCCGAGGACACCTCTGGTCCGATGCCGCTGCCGCACTGGACCGAACCACCGACGGGTGAGGTCCCGCAGATCCTCCCCGAGGCGGAACCGGTCGACATCACCGCGGAGGAAGACGACGCATGGGCGTCGTTGACGGGCGGCGCACCGCGTTTCCGAACGGAAGCCGAGGATTGGGCCGAGAGCGACTTCGACTTCGGAGCATCGCTGCGGGGCGACGAGGCCGCGCTCGGAGCCCTGGCGCAGGACGTCGACGAGGACGCAGAGTTCGAGCAACAGGTCGCGGCCCGGCGTGCCCCCAGCGGCCGTCGAGGTCCGCGCGAACGTGACCGCGACCGGGCGCGCGAACGTGATCGCGAACCCGCACCGGTCCGCCGCCGAGTCGACGAAGGCGTACCCGTGGGCGGCGTGGCCGCTTCGGCGGGCAGCGACTTGCCTACCCGCATCGTCACCGGCATCGCGGTCGCGGTGGTGGCGCTCATCTGCCTCAAGTTCGGTCGCGGTTCCGCCACCGCGCTCGTCGCCGTGATCGTCGGCCTCGCGACGCTCGAGATCTACGAGGCGTTCCGCCGAGCCGGCCATCGGCCGGCCTCGGTCATCGGCCTGCTCGGGTCGGTGACGCTCGTCGTCGCGGCCTACAAGCGTGGCGTACGCGCGTATCCCGACGTCGCGTCGCTCGTCGTCGTCTTCGCGATGTTGTGGTACCTCGTCGGCGTGGTGCGCAGTCGTGTCACGGTGAACCTCGGGATGACCTTGTTCGGCTTCGCGTACATCGGCGGTCTCGCCGGGTTCGCGGGGCTGCTCCTGACGGCCAAGAACGGGGTCGGCCTCGTGCTCGGTATGGCGATCTGCGCCGTCGGCTACGACCTGTTCGGGTACTTCGTCGGTTCGCAGTTCGGCCGCACTCGCATCGCACCCGACATCTCGCCGAACAAGACGCTCGAAGGTCTGCTCGCAGGCATGAGCGCGGCGATCGTCCTCGGTGTGATCGTGAGCGGTGTCTTCAAGCTCACGCCGTGGGACGCGAAGGTGAGCTACGGGCTCGCACTCGGCGTCGTCGTCGCGATCATGGCTCCGCTCGGCGACCTCTGTGAGTCGCTGATCAAGCGGGATCTGGGCGTGAAGGACATCGGCTCGATCCTGCCGGGCCACGGCGGGGTACTGGACCGGTTCGACGCGATGCTGTTCTGTCTGCCGGCCGTCTACTACCTGGCCCGCTACCTGGGCATCGGCTGAGTTCTTCCGCAGAAAGGTCCCACTCGGGTGAGCCGTCGGCGGGGACGCGCGACGATGGGTGCGTGAGGATCGATCCGTGACGGCGCGCGGCGTGGTGATCCTGGGCTCCACGGGGTCCATCGGCACCCAGGCGCTCGACGTGCTGCGCACCCGGCGCGACGAGTACCGGATCGTCGCCCTGGCCGCGGGGCGCAACCGCGAGCTCCTCGAGGAGCAGGCCGCCGAGTTCGACGTGCCGAGCGAACTGGCGCGCGCGTGCGCCGATGATCCGGCCGCGCTGGCCGAGCTGGCTGCGCATCCCGACGCCGAGGTCGTGCTCAACGCCGTCGTCGGCTTCGCGGGGCTGCCCGCCACCCTCGCCGCGCTCGACGCGGGCAAGCGTCTGGCGCTGGCGAACAAGGAGAGCCTCATCGCGGGCGGTCCGGTCGTCGCCAAGGCCCGCGCCGGCGGTGGCGAGATCGTGCCGGTCGACTCCGAGCACTCGGCCGTCTACCAGGCCCTGCGCTCCGGAGCGATACACGAGGTCGCACGCATCGTGCTGACATGCAGCGGCGGCCCGTTCCGGGGTCGCACTCGGCACGACCTGCGGTCGGTCACCGTCTCCGACGCGCTCGCCCACCCGACCTGGAACATGGGTCCGAAGATCACGATCGACTCGTCGACGCTGATGAACAAGGGCCTCGAGGTGATCGAGGCCCACGAGCTGTTCGGTGTCGGCTTCGACCGCATCGAGGTCGTGGTGCACCCCCAGTCCGTCGTGCACGGCATGGTCGAGTTCACCGACGGCGCGACGATCGCCCAGCTCTCGATGCCCGACATGCGCCTGCCCATCGGTCTTGCGCTCGGGGCCCCCCGCCGCCTCGACCAGCCCTTCGGCGCCATCGACTGGACCTCGCTCGGTGCGCTCACGTTCGAGTCGCCCGACCTCGGGGCCTTCCCGTGCCTGGGCCTGGCTTACGACGCAGGCCGGGCCGGTGGCGGCGCACCCGCCACGCTGAACGGCGCGAACGAGGTGGCGGTGCAGGCCTTCCTCGACGGCGCGATCCCGTGGGTCGCCATCCCCGACGTGGTCGACGAGGTGCTCCAGCGGGGCACCGGGAACGTCGATGACGTGCAGGACGTTCTCGACGCTGACCGCGTCGCCCGAGAGCACGCGACCGAGGCCGTACTCCGGAGGAGCGCCGCGTGAGAGACCCACTAGCCGAGCTCGAGGTACCAGCCAAGCGCACCGCCTTGGGCTTCGCCGTGGTTGCCGGGCTGGCCGTCGCCGGCGCCGTGCTCGCGCCCAAGGTCGCCGCCACTGTCGCGGTGATCGTCTCGCTGATCGTGATGATCATCCTGCACGAGGCCGGTCACTACGTGATGGCCAAGCGGGCCGGCATGAAGGTCACCGAGTTCTTCGTCGGTTTCGGCCCTCGCCTGTGGTCGTTCCGCCGCGGTGAGACGGAATACGGCATCAAGCCGTTCGTGCTCGGCGGGTACTGCCGCATCGTCGGGATGAACAACATCGAAGAGGTGCCGCCGGAGGACGAAGGCCGCACCTACCGCTCGAAGCCGTTCCACCAGAAGCTCGGCGTCGCGGTCGCCGGGTCCACCGTGCACTTCATGATCGCCATCGTCTTGATGTTCTTCGTGCTCGCGTTCGCCGGGAACCCGAACGACGCGAGGCTCACGACGACGATCGCGGGCATCAGCCACCCGAGCGCGGCGGCGAAGGCGGGGCTGCGCGCCGGCGACAAGATCGTTGCCATCGACAACAAGCCCGTCACTTCGTGGACGGCAGTTCGCGACGCAGTGCGCCAATACGACAACGGCATGCTCCTCACCTACGAGCGCGACGGTCACCGCCAGACGGTCTCGGTCACGCCGGAGCGTGATCCGGCCACCAACCGACCGATGCTCGGGGTCTCGTCGAAGATCGCGTTGCCGAAGACGTCGTTACCCGCGGCCGTGGCCGGATCGTTCCGCGAGACCGCGCGCGTCGGTCAGCTTTCGGTGCAGGCGTTGGGCCGGGTCTTCTCGCCCTCGGGTGTGCACCAGTACACCAATCAGCTGTCGGGCAGGACGGGCGGCAACTCCGGCACGGCCAGCTCCGGTGGCACCAGCGGGAGCAGCGGCAACAGCTCCGACGACGCGAAGGTGCGGTTCGTGTCTCCGATCGGCATCGCGCGCTACGCGGGTCAGGCGGTGCAGGCAGGCTGGGTGAGCGTCTTCCTGCTCCTCATCTCCATCAACGTGTTCGTCGGCATCTTCAACCTCGTCCCGCTGCTTCCGTTCGACGGCGGCCTCGTGGCCATCGCGGTCTACGAGAAGCTGGCGTCGATGGTCTCGGGCAGGAAGGTCGAGGTCGACGTCCGCAAGCTGGTCCCGATCACCGCGGCCGTCGTCGCTCTGTTGCTCTTCATCGGGCTGTCGGCGATGTATCTCGACATCGTCCGCCCGTTGTAGGGGGCGTGCTCGCACTGCACCGACCGAGCGGCTGGTCCGTGCGTGCTCTGGCGAGGTACGTCGCCGAGGGCGGCGCGCCGGCTCCCGGCCTCTAGGCTGGTCGTGATGTACGAGCGCCGGAAGACCCGTCAGGTACAGGTCGGATCGGTCGCGGTGGGCGGCGGCGCGCCGGTTTCGGTGCAGTCGATGACCACCACGAAGACCGCCGACGTCGAGGGCATGCTGGCGCAGATCTACGCCCTCGCCGCCGCCGGCGCCGACATCGTGCGGTGCACGTGCAACGAGGAGGAGGCCGCCGAAGGCCTCGCTCAGATCGTGCCGCGCTCACCGGTGCCGCTCGTCGCCGATATCCACTTCCAGCACAAGCTCGCGCTCGCCGCGCTCGAGGCCGGTGTGCACGCGTTGCGCCTCAACCCGGGCAACATCCGCAAGCCCGAACACATCAAGCTCGTCGCGAGCGAGGCGAAGGATCGCGGGGTGCCGATCCGCATCGGCGTCAACGCAGGCAGCCTCGATCCCGACATCGCTCAGCGCCACGGCGGCGCGACCCCGGAGGCTCTCGTCGCGTCCGCGGTGCGCGAGCTCGAGTACTTCGGTGAGGTCGGGTTCGACGACGTGAAGATTTCCGTGAAAGCCTCGAATGTGGCCGTGATGATCGACGCGTACCGGCTGCTCGCCGACACGACCGATCATCCGTTGCATCTCGGCGTCACCGAAGCCGGGCCGCCGCCGGGTGGCCTCGTGAAGTCGACGGCCGGCATCGGCACGTTGCTCGCCGAGGGCATCGGCGACACGATCCGTTACTCGCTCACCGCCGATCCGGTCGAAGAGGCGCGGGCCGGGCGCATGTTGCTCGAGTCGCTCGGGCTGCGCGAGCGCAAGGGCCTCGATCTGATCGCGTGCCCGAGCTGCGGACGGGCCGAGGTCGACGTGATCAATCTCGCGAACGAGGCGCAGCAGGTGCTCGCGGAACGCAACATCCCGCTGCAGGTCGCCGTGATGGGGTGCGTCGTCAACGGTCCGGGCGAGGCGCGCGAGGCCGACCTCGGGATCGCCGGCGGCCGCGGCAAGGGCCATCTGTTCGTGAAGGGCCAGATGGTGAGGGTCGTGCCGGAGGCGGAGATGATCACCGCGCTCGTCGACGAGGCCGAGCGGATCATGGCGGAGGGCATCGACGCCCGCCTGGCCGCGGCCGACACGAACGCGGCCGCGGAGGCCGCGGCCGATCGCGAGGAGCTTCTCCAGATTCAGGGTCGCGACGCGAACCATACCGAGGAGCGCATCGAGCGCATCCGCCAGATCTCGGACTGAGTCTTCGCCCGGGTCGCTCAGCCGCGCGCGAGGTGCCGGCGCTCGCGCCACCGACCGACCCGCCCGCCGAGCGCGACTTCGAGACGCTCGGCGCGGAGTTGCTCTTCCAACCGTGACGGCAGCGGCGGCAACGTGCCCACGACCCACTCGAGCAGGTAGTCGGCCAGCGCGGGATTGCGGGGGAGCACCGGGCCGTGCAGGTACGTGCCGAGGATGCGATCACCGAGCACGCCGTCGACGCCGTCGCCGTTGCCGCCACCGACGCGCACCGAGCCGAGCGGCCTCGTGCCGGCGCCGAGACGGGTCCGGCCCGCGTGGTTCTCGAAGCCGGTGAGCAGGGGCATTCCCGTTTGCCTCTCCGGTTCGACGACGACCTCGCCGATGAGACGGTCCGGGCCCGCGACGGTCGTCGCGTCGATCAGCCCGAGCCCTTCGATGTGCTCACCATTGCCGGTCTCGTACGTGACGCCGAGGTTCTGGAAACCGGCGCACACCGCGAACACCACTGCCCCGCCCGCCCGCGCCTCTTCGATGTTGGACCGGGACGCGCGCATGCCTTGCGCCGCCGCGCTCTGCGGATTGTCCTCGCCGCCGCCGAGCAGGTACACGTCGAGCGACGCGGGGATGATGGCGCCCGCGGCGACCTCGACGAGGGTGGCCGCGATCCCGCGCCGCCGGAGCCGTTGCACCAGCACGACTCCGTTTCCACGGTCGCCGTACGTTCCGAGCAGTTCCGGATATACCAGTCCGACCCGCACCTCGGACGCTCGCGTGCTCGTCATCGCAAGATGTCCCCGTACTTCCGGGCCAGCGCCATGAACTGTGTGTACGACGCGACGATGTGCACGTCGGCACCGGCGACGCGTTGGGCGGCGCGCGTCGGATCGGGCTCCACGACGCACTCCACGTCGCCGTACTCGAGGCGCACCGCGACGTCGAGGGCGCGCTCGCCCGACGCGACAACGGGCATGCCGCGCAGGAGCTCGAACGGAACGTCCCACAACCACGACGGGTCGCGTCCGTCGGCGAGGTGAGCGTTGACCGCGATCACCACGCCGGTGTCGCGGCCGCTCAGGTAACCGAGCACCTCGCTCCAACCGGCGGGGTTCTTGGCCAGGATCACGCGTGCGTTCCGGCCGTCGGCGAGGCGGTGCACCGCGTACCGGCCCGCGACCGTGGTGACGCGCGACGCGGCCTCCGCGGCCGCGGCCGCGGGCACCCCGAAATGGCGCGCCGCGACGACCGCGAGCGCCGCGTTCAACACGTTCCAGTGGCCCGGCACGGACAGCGAGAGCGGGATCTTCTCCTCCCCGAGCACGAGCGTGTCGCCGTCGAGACGGTTCGGCGTCTCCGGCGTGGCGAAGCCGCACGAGCAGGAGTAGCGGTCGTCGTCGGACCACGTGAGCAGCTCACCGCACGCGGGGCACGTCGCCGCGTCGGCCCTCCAGCCCCGGCCGAGGTCGACCCAGGTCGTGCGGGCCGGCGCCGCGGCCCACGCGACGTGCGGGTCGGACGCGTTCGCGATCACGTGCATGTCGGGCCGCGCCTCGCACACCCGTCGCCACTGCTCGGCGACGCTGCGGACCTCGCCGAACCGGTCGAGTTGATCGCGACTGAGGTTGCCCAGCACGAGCAGCTCGGGATCGAGCGGGTCGACCACCCGGCGCAGCCACCGCTCGTCGACCTCGAGGATCGCCGTATCCACGTCGTCTGGCGCGGCCGCGAGTGCCGCCGCGAGCCCGGCGTTCATGTTCGCGCCCGTGTGATTCGACGCGACTTCCTGACCGGTCGACTCGATCGCGGCCCGCAGGAACCGCGTCGTCGTGGTCTTCCCGTTCGTCGCCGAGACGAGCGCGACCCGCCGGCCCCCGCCGAGCTCGGCGAGCAGCTCGTGGTCGAGGCCCAACATGACGCGGCCGCTGAGGTGGGTGCCCGCGCCGCGGCGGGTCGCGCGCGACGCCCACGCCGTGGCGCGGCCCGCGGCGACCGCCACACGGGTTCGGAACCGCCGGGTCACCGGCGCTGCGCCCAGAAGCAGTCGACGCGGTAGGGGATCGCGACTGTGTCGCGACCGCGGGTCGCGGGATCGGTCGCGAGGAGCGTGCGGATCTCGTCGAGCACCGCGTCGCGCGATTCCGGCGGCATCGACGCGACGTGACTGACACTCCGGAATCGGTCGATCACGCCTTCCGTCGACAGCACCTGCTCGTGACGGAACGTTCCCTCGTGCAGTGGGCCGAACCACGGCGTGTCGACGAATGCGCTCTCGCGCCACTGGTCATGGTTGCGCCACGGGGCCCGCTTCTCCACCCGGTCCATCACCGACCACAGTGCGTCGACCCACGGGACGCTGCGGTCGCGCGCGTTCCACACCAGGCCGATGCGACCGCCCGGTCGCAGGACGCGGTGGAACTCGCCGAGTGCCTGCGGCGCGTCGAACCAATGGAAGGCTTGGGCGACGGTGATCCCATCGACCGATGCGTCGCGCAGCGCGAGCGCTTCGGCGGTCGAGGCGACGACGTCGCGGTCAGGTTGGTTGCGCCGGAGCACCCCGTACATCGCGGGGAGCGGTTCCAGCGCGAGGAGGCGCGCGCCAGTGGCGTCGAGCAACCTCGTCAGCTTGCCGGTGCCGGCCGCGACGTCGGCCACGGTGCGTCCCGGCGCGATGCGCAATGCGTCGACGAGCCACGCGACCGCGTCAGGCGGATATGAGGGCCGGGCCCGGTCGTAGGCATCCGCTTCGTTGCCGAAGCCGGTCTGCGCGACTTCGTGGACGGGCATCCCGCCATCATGACAGGCGGCCCTGCTCAGTCGGGTGCGCTCAGGATCATCCCCGCACCGACGGTGTGCTGCGTGTGCTCGTCGACGAGGATGAAGCTCCCCGTCGCCCGGTTGCGCCGGTACTCGTCGTAGAAGAGCGGCACGGTCGTCCGCAGGGTGACCCGACCGATCTCGTTCAGCGTCAGCGATGTCGCGGCCTCGTCACGGTGCAGCGTGTTGACGTCGAGCCGGTAGCGCAGATCCTTCACGAGCGCGCGCGCCGAACGTGTCGTCTGCTTGATGCCGAGCTTGCCGCCGGGCGTCAGCGCCGCCTGCTCGTCGAGCCAGCACACCATGGCCTCGACGTCCTGGCCCGCGACCGGGCGGTTGTGCGGCCGGCAGATCATGTCGCCCCGGCTCACGTCGAGGTCGTCCTCGAGTGTGAGAGTGACGGACATGGGAGGGAACGCCTCCTCGACCGGGCCGTCGAACGTGTCGATGGAGCGGATGCGCGACGAGAACCCCGAAGGCAGCACGACCACGTCGTCGCCGCGCTTGAACACACCGCCGGCGACGGTGCCCGCGTACCCGCGGTAGTCGTGGAACGCGTCGCTCCTAGGCCGGATGACGTATTGCACAGGGAAGCGACAGTCGATCAGGTTCCGGTCGGACGCGATATGCACTTCTTCGAGATGGTGGAGCAGGGATGTGCCTTCGTACCACGGCATGTTGGGCGAGCGGTCGACCACGTTGTCGCCGTGCAGGGCCGAGATGGGGATGAACGTCAGATCGGCCACGTCGAGGCGGGTCGCGAACTCGCGGAACTCCGCCTTGATCGCCTCGAACACGTCCTGGTCGTGACCGACGAGGTCCATCTTGTTGACGCAGAGCACGAGGTGCGGGATGCGCAGCAACGACGCGATGAACGCGTGGCGGCGCGACTGCTCGAGCACACCCTTGCGCGCGTCGATGAGAACGAGCGCGAGGTCCGCGGTCGACGCTCCGGTCACCATGTTGCGGGTGTACTGCACGTGCCCCGGTGTGTCGGCGATGATGAACTTCCGGCGCGGCGTGGCGAAGTACCGGTACGCGACGTCGATCGTGATGCCCTGCTCGCGTTCGGCCCGCAGACCGTCGGTGAGCAGCGCGAGGTTGACCTGCTCGTCGCCGCGGGACCGGCTCGTGCGCTCGACCGCCTCGAGCTGATCCTCGAAGATCGCCTTCGAGTCGTAGAGCAGGCGGCCGATGAGCGTGCTCTTCCCGTCGTCGACGGACCCCGCTGTCGCGAACCGCAGCAGCTCGGTCATAGTGGAATCCGCATCAGAAGTAGCCCTCGCGCTTGCGGTCCTCCATGGCCGCCTCCGAGAACTTGTCGTCTGCGCGCGTCGCACCGCGCTCGGTGATGCGTGAGGCGGCGACTTCGTCGACGATGTCGGCGACGGTCGTCGCGGCCGACTCCACCGCCGCGGTGCAGGTCATGTCGCCCACGGTGCGGTAGCGGACGGTTGTCTCGAAGACCTCGGCGCCTTCGGGCGTAGGCAGGTACGGCCCGACCGCCATGAGCATGCCGTCGTGGCGGAACACCTCCCGCCGGTGCGCGAAGTAGATCGACGGCACCTCGATCTTCTCGTCGCCGATGTACTGCCAGATGTCGAGCTCGGTCCAGTTCGACAACGGAAACACCCGCATGTGCTCACCCGGGCGGTGGCGGCCGTTGTAGAGGTTCCACAATTCGGGCCGCTGCCGCTTCGGGTCCCACTGGCCGAACTCGTCGCGCAACGAGAACACCCGCTCCTTCGCGCGCGCCTTCTCCTCGTCGCGTCGAGCGCCGCCGAACACCGCGTCGAAACGATGCTCCGCGATCGCGTCGAGCAGCGTGGTCGTCTGCAGCCGGTTGCGCGAGCTGCCCGGCCGCGCATCCTCACGCACGCGTCCGGTGTCGATCGACGTCTGCACCGACGCGACGACGAGTGTCACACCGAGCTCCGCCACCCTTCGGTCGCGGAAGTCGATCACCTCGGGGAAGTTGTGCCCGGTGTCGACGTGCATCACGGGGAACGGGATCGGCGCGGGCCAGAACGCCTTCTCCGCGAGCCGCAGCATCACGATCGAGTCCTTGCCACCCGAGAACAACAGCACCGGGCGCTCGAACTCGGCCGCGACCTCGCGGATGACGTGGATCGACTCCGCCTCGATCGCCGCGAGATGTGTCAGCTGGTGCATCGTGTGCGATCGGGGTCCTGCTGTCGGGCGGAGCGGTGAGAGGAAACGGTCAGCCGTGGAGACCGCACTCGGTCTTGTCGGAACCGGCCCAACGCCCGTCGCGCGGGTCGGCGCCCGCGTCGATCGGCACGGTGCAGGGCCAGCAGCCGATCGAGACATAGCCCCGTTCGGCGAGCGGATGCACCGGCAGATCGCGGTCACGCACGTAGCCCTGGACGTCGAGGTCGGTCCAGGTCGCGAGCGGGTTCACTTTCACGAGCCCGTTGCGGATGTCCCACGAGACGATCGGCGCGTTGGCGCGGGCCGCGGTCTCGCTTCGGCGGAGACCACTGAGCCACGCCTGCTTCCCGCGCAGCGCCCGTTCGAGCGGCTCGACCTTGCGCGCCGCGCAGCAGCCGTCGGTGTCGTACTGCCACCGGTCGTCGAGGGTGACCTCCGCCGCCGGAGTGACCACGTTGAGGTTGAGGTCGTAGCGGCGCCGGACCTGATCGACGTACCAGAGCGTCTCCGCGAAGTGGTAGCCGGTGTCGAGGAAGACGACCTCGAGGTCGGGGACCACCTGAACCGCGAGATCGATCAGCACGCAGTCCTGGAACGAGGCGGCGAGCACCATGGAGTCGCCGAAGCGCTCGTTGGCCCACGCGACAGCGCGCGAGGCCGGTGCATGCTCGAGCTCGCGGGACGCGTCGGCCAGCACGGCCAGATCGGGGATACGCGAGGAAACGGTCGTCACGTCGCGCACTCTCCCTGACCGATCTCGGCGACGTAGGGCCCGGTCTCGTCGTAGTCGACGTAGAAGTCGGGCGCGCCCTCGGGCGTGGGAAAGACGTCGAGGTCCTTGAGCGTCGCGCCGACCTTCGCGGCACCGCCGGAACGGTCGAGCCACTGCGCGAACGTCTCGCCCGCGTCGCGCTCACCGGCGAACTGCCCGACGACGCGCACCGCGGCCTGTGCCGCCGCCTTGGCCGGCAGCTTCGTGGCCTTGTCGCCGAATTTCACTTCCATCTGACCGACCCGCCCGCCGAGCAACATGATGTAGCCCGGCGCGGAACGGCCGTGCGCGCGCCGCTCGAGGCCCACGAAGCCGATGTCGGCGATGTGGTGCTGGCCGCACGAGTTGGTGCAGCCGGAGATGTTGACGCGCACGCCGCCGACCTCGGCCAGGCCCGCATCCTCGAGCGCGTCGCCGATCGCGGCGCCGAGGCCGCGGGATTGCGTGACGGCGAGGTTGCACGTGTCGGCACCGGGGCACGACACGACGTCACGCGCCAGCTCCGCGCCGGGCTCCGCCATGTCGATCGCGGCCAGCCGCGCGTGCAGTTCGGGGAGCTGGTCCTCGTGCAGGCCACGGAGCACGAAGTTCTGCCGGTTCGTGACGCGCACTTCGGCACCGAAGTCGCGGGAGATGTCG
Organism: Acidimicrobiia bacterium; assembly: GCA_024281095.1. Lineage (GTDB taxonomy): Bacteria > Actinomycetota > Acidimicrobiia > IMCC26256 > JAMXLJ01 > JAMXLJ01. Next base: position 51,788 of record JAMXLJ010000158.1, read on the forward strand.
GCGAGGCCGCGGAACTGCTCCGTGGTGATGTCGCCGAGGCGCGCGTATGCGTACGCGCTGACGGTTCCGTTGGCCCGACCGCGCACGACGTTCGCCTCGTCCCAGCGTTGCTGCGGCGACCGCCCGCGCAGCTGTACCGGCACACCACCAGGGATGCCGCCATCGGCGCTCACGCCGGTGCCGACGCCCGCGGGAGCGTCACCGCGCTCACGCACTGTCTCGGGGATGCCGCCGGGCCACGTGCTGGACGCCCGGAGGAACTTGCGCTCCTTGAAGATGCGCCGCCGCAGCTCGTCGATGCCGATCTGGTCGACGAGCCACTTCATCCGCGCCCGCAGCTTGTTGTCGCGGTTGCCGTAGTGGTCGAACGTGCGCAGCGCGGCCTCGATGGTGGGCATCAGGTCCTCGCGTGACGTGAACTCCTCGAGCGCGAGCGCGGGGTGCGGGTTGGCGCCGAGGCCGCCCGCGATCACGATCTTGAACCCGGGCTCGAGCGTGCCGTCGGGGCGGGGACGGTTCACCGCGATCACGCCGATGTCGTTGAACATCGCCTGGCCGCAGTCGGTTGCGCAGCCGGAGAAGTTGACCTTGAACTTGCGCGGCAGCCGCTGCGCGATCGGGTTGCGCAGGAAGAGGTCGGTGGTGGCCTGGGCCCACGGGCTGATGTCGAGCACCTCGAACGGGCACGCGCCGGCGAGGTGGCATCCGGCCACGTTGCGCACGGTGTCGCCGCAGGCCTCACGGCTCGTGAGCCCAACCGACGCGAGCAGCCGCAGGACTTCGGGCGTCTGCTCGAGCTGCACGAAGTGGAACTGCGCGTTCTGGCGGGTGGTGAGGTGGCCCCAACCCCGCGAGTAGGTCTCGGCGATGTACGCGAGCGTCTCCAACTGCTCGGGCTCGAGGCGACCGTGGGGGATCTTGACCCGGAGCATCTGGTTGTGGCCGCCCTGGCGCTGGCCGTAGATGCCCTGGTTCAGCCGGAAGACCCGGAAGACCTCGTCGTCGATCTCTCCCGCGAGGTACTGCGCAACGCCCTGCTCGAAACGGTCGAGCTCGTCGGCCACCTCGGGGTCGAGGGTTCGTGACCTCAGTGCGCTCACGTCGATCGCCATGGCGGACCTCGCGGGAAGACGGACGCCGCTCGACCGGGCCCGGGCGCGACGGCCACGAGGCGGGAGACGGGCGAGCGGCAGGCCGGCGCGCGGATTACGCGCCGGTGGTGCCGAGGCCGCGACAGAGCTCGTCGTGGACCTCGTGGGGCGTGCGGCCCTGGAAGATGCTCGGGGCGCCGCTCAGCCGGATCATCAGGAAGATCCTAACGGCTCGACCGGTCAAATGCCAGCGGGGAGGTCGGAAATTTTGTCGGGCGTTTCAGTCAGGTTTTCCCCACGGAAAGCGGCGCTCGTCCTCGAACCCGGGTCTGTACGTTTGGGTCATGCGCATGTCCCGCCTGTTCGCCCGGACCCTGCGGGACGATCCCGCGGACGCCGAGGTCGACAGCTACCGGCTGCTCGCGCGCGGCGGCTACATCCGGAGGGTGGCGTCGGGAATCTACGCCTGGCTGCCGCTCGGCGACCGCGTGCTGCGCAAGGCGAGCGAGATCGTGCGAGAGGAGATGGACGCGGCCGGTGCCCAGGAGATGGTGCTGCCGATCATCCAGCCACTCGAGCTCTGGCAGCGCAGCGGCCGCGACGGCGCGTACGGGCCGTTGATGTTCCGCCTCGAGGATCGCAAGGAGACCGGATTCTGCCTCTCGCCGACGGCCGAAGAGGTGATCACCTCGTTGGTGTCGGGGGAGCTTTCGAGCTACCGCGACCTCCCCGTCAACCTCTACCAGATCAACTGGAAGTATCGAGACGAGCTGCGCCCGCGATTCGGCCTGCTGCGCGCACGCGAGTTCCTGATGAAGGACGCGTACTCGTTCGACACCGACGTCGACGGTCTCCGGCTCGCGTACAAGCAGATGTACGACGCGTACACGCGCATCTTCGAGCGGTGCGGCCTCACGTTCCGCGCCGTGGAAGCACAGTCCGGCGAGATCGGCGGCGACATCAACCACGAGTTCATGGCGGTCGCGGCGGTGGGCGAGGACGACTTCGTCTGGTGCCGCAACTGTGACTACGCGGCGAACGTCGAGGCCGCCACGCGAGCCGCGCCGGCAGCCGACCTCCCCTCGGTCGTGCCCGTGATGGAAGAGGTGCACACGCCCGACATGCCCGGGATCGCGCTCGTCGCGAACTTCCTCGGCGTCGAGCCGTCCGCGATGCTGAAGTGCATCGCGTTCGAGGTCGACGGTCAGATCGGTCTGGCCCTCGTCCCAGGGGACGACGAGGTCAACGAGTACGCGTTGGGTCGCGCCCTCGCGCCGCGCTCGGTTCGCCTGTTGGGCGACGACGATTTCGCCGCGCATCCCGAGCTGCCGAAGGGCTACATCGGGCCGAACCACCCGTCGGCGTCCGTCGTGGTCGCCGACGAGGTGCTCGTGACCCGGCCGGGCCCGTGGGTCACGGGTGCGAACCGTGTCGATCACCACGTGCGCAACGCGCTACTCGGGCGCGACTTCAACGTCGACACGTTCGCCCCGCTCGCCACGGTGACGACGGGCGACGCGTGCCCGCGCTGCGGTGCGGAGCTGTCCGTCGACCGGGGCATCGAGGTCGGCCACGTCTTCCAGCTCGGCACGAAGTACGCCGAGGCGCTGGGCGCGCTCTACACCGACGAGTCCGGTGAACAGCACCCGATGGTGATGGGCTGCTACGGCATCGGCGTGTCGCGCGTCATCGCCGCGGTCGCGGAGGAGCACCACGACGAGCACGGCCTCGCATGGCCGCGAGCGATCGCGCCGTTCGACGTCCACGTCGTCGCGCTGCCGGGCCGGGGCGACGCCGGGGCGTCCGTAGTGGCCGCGGCGGAGCAACTGTGCGCGGCGCTCGAAGAGGCAGGAGTCGACGTGCTCTACGACGATCGCGACGCGAGTCCCGGTGTGAAGTTCGCCGACGCCGACCTGCTCGGCATGCCGGTGCAGCTCGTCGTGGGTGCGAAGGGCGTGGGGCGAGGCGTCGTCGAAGTGAAGCACCGCAAGACCGGTGAACGCACCGAGCTGCCGCTCGACGACCCGCCTGCGATCGCCGCGACGGTCCTCGGTCGCTGATGGACCTCCCCGTCAACCCGCCGGTCTCGCCCATGCTCGCGAAGCTCACGCGCGAGCTTCCGGAAGGCGAGCAGTTCGTGTACGAGCCGAAGTGGGACGGCTTCCGCTGCATCGTGTTCCGCGACGGCGACGAGGTCGAGCTCGGAAGCCGCAACGAGCGCATGCTCACGCGCTACTTCCCGGAGCTGCTCGATCCGCTCCGCCGGCATCTGCCCGAACGCTGCGTCGTCGACGGCGAGATCGTCATCGCGACGAAGGGCGGCCTCGATTTCGACGCGTTGCAGCAACGAATCCATCCGGCCGCGAGCCGTGTCAACAAGCTCGCGAAGGAGACGCCGGCGTCGTTCGTCGCCTTCGATCTCCTGGCCGAGGGCGACGACGACCTGCGCGACCTGCCGTTCGCGGAGCGACGGGCGCGGCTCGAGCGCGCGCTCGAGCATGCCGCACCGCCTGTGCGCCTCACGCCCGCGACGAAGAGCCCCGCAGTGGCGCGCGAGTGGTTCGAACGGTTCGAGGGTGCCGGCTTCGACGGTGTCGTCGCGAAAGCGGTGACGCTTCCGTACCGACCGAACGAGCGCGTCATGCTCAAGGTGAAACACGAGCGAACGTGCGACTGCGTCGTGGCCGGTTTCCGGTGGCACAAGGACGGTGAGGGCGTCGGTTCGCTGCTGCTCGGCCTCTACGACGACGCGGGCGTGCTGCATCACGTCGGGGTCGCGAGCAGCTTCGCCGCCCCGATGCGCAAGAAGCTCGTGAAGGAGCTCGAGCCCTTTCGCGACGGCGCGCTCGATGACCATCCGTGGCGCGGATGGGCCGATGCCGCGGCCGCGGAAGGCGGCCGCATGCCGGGAGCGTTGAGCCGCTGGAACGCGAAGAAGGACCTGAGCTGGGAGCCCGTCCGCATCGAGCTCGTCGCCGAGGTCGCGTACGAGCACCTGCAGGGCGACCGGTTCCGGCACACCGCGCGGTTCCAACGCTGGCGTCACGATCGCGAGCCGTCGTCGTGCACCTATTCCCAGCTCGAGGCGGTGATCCCCGCGGAGCTCCACGAGATCTTCGGATCCCGCGCGTCGTAGGCGGGATCAGGCCGTCAGGTCGTCGTGACCTCGTCGCCGTATGAGGGCCTGTGCGTGTGCCCGTCGCCGTGGTTGCCGTCGGCAGCCGCGACGTCGTCGTCGCAGCCCTGACACGGCGGCGGCGGGAACATGCGGTCGGGCAGCGGCGTCGTCGCGCCCACGGTCTGCACCGGCGCGCCCGCGGCGACCGCGCCCTCGCCTCCCTTCGGGTGCACGCGCCACGGGTGGCGGAACCGGCCGGGCCGTCGCCGGCTGGCGAGGCTGATCGTGATCCACGCGACCCACCCCACGGGCACGAGGGCCCAGAACGACACGACGCGGAACAGCAGCACGCCGGCGAGCGCCGTCTTCGTCGGCATGCCATAGGCGATGAGCAGCCCGGTGATGCTCCCCTCGACCACGCCGAGCCCGCCCGGTGTGATGGGGAGGCTCGCCGCGACCTGCCCGACGGTGTACGCGACGAGGAGGCCACGCCACGGGACGTGCCCATGGACGGCGATGATGCACGCAGCGAGGCATGCGCACGTCTCGAGCCAGTTCAGGAGCGCGGAGACGAACGCCTCCAACCACGTGAGCGGGCTGGGCCGGACCACCCGCATGCTGTCGACGAGACGGACGACCCCGTCGCGGATGCGTCGCCCGCCGGGCACGTGGCACACGGCGTTGCCCGTGGCGGTGAGCGCGCGCCGCACGGCTTCGGACCGGTGGGCGGCGAACGCGACGGCTGCAACCGTCACGGGGATGGCGAGAAGCGCGAGACCGACCGGGCGCAGGCTCGCGACGGGCCCGTGGCCGCCCGCCACGAGTGCTCCCGTCACCATGAGGAGGAAGAGTGCGAACGCCGCGAGCGCACCGGCGACCAGCACGACCCACACCGCGACCTCGCGCTTCGCGCCCCGCCGGTGCAGCTGCGCGTACACCCACGCCGCGGACCACGCCGCCCCGCCGGGCAGCGACATCGCGAGCGCGTTCCCGGCGAGGGTGATCTCCACCATCTCGCGCATTCGCAGGTGCACGCCGGCTGCGCGCAGCAGCCACCGTTGCAGCCGCGCGAACGCGATCAACGACGCGACCTCGAAGCCGATCGCGACGCCGACCCACCCCCATCGGATGTCGTCGAGTTGCTGGACCGCCTGGTCGAGGTCCTTGCGGTGCGTCACCGCGCCGATTGCAACGAGCACGAGGACTGCGGCCGTGACGAACCGCCGCACCCAGGTGAGCCATCGATCGTGGCGTCCGCGTTCGGCCCGGATCGGCGACCGCTCGACGCCCGGATACACGGCCGCGTCCGTCACGTCCCGAGCGTCGCGCGCCGTGGCCGTTCGTGGCCCGCTCGCCCGGCTCACGAGGCGGCTCCGAACGGGTGCGGAGTGTCGGCCCCTCCGCGGGGGAGCTCCGGCGCCCCTGCGGACCCCGAGGCGGCCTCGTCGGGACTCGCCGGCGGGGGCCCGGAACCGTCGATCGCAACCTCGAGCTCGACCGGGCGAGCCGCCATCGCCCCAAGGTAGCGGTCGGTGCCGCGACGTCGGGCCTATTTGTCGGGTATCCGCCGAGGTCAGAACCCGAACCCGCCGGTATACTTCGTTCGGTTGGTCCACCGGGCCCTGTCCGGCAGACCGATGTGCGAGTCGAAATGGTCGCGTTGTCGATGGCCGTTTGGTGGCCGGTCTGCGTGGGCGTGAGCCCACGCTTTTTCTTGCCAGGGGTCCCGGGCACGGGCTCCCGAAGTGAACGAGAGGCCCGGGCCCGAGTGCCGGGTCGACGGAGAGGTTCGGATGACGGAGAGGATCGAAGCCGTGGAGCGGGCGCTGTCTGCCGTGCTCGCGCGCCGCGGTTACGAGCTCTTCGACGTGACCCTCACCGGCCAGGGCAAATCCCGCGTGCTTCGAGTGGCCATCGACCGTGAGGGCGGCGTCGACCTCGATGCCATCACGGACGCCACCGAAGCGGTCTCCGAGGTCCTCGACCTCGAGGAGTCACTCGTGCCGGGGCCCTACACGCTCGAGGTGAGCAGCCCCGGGGTCGAGCGGGCCCTGCGGCGGCCGGTGCATTTCCGGCGCGCGCTCGGCGAGACGGTGACCGTGAGGACCCACGAGGGCGACGGCGGGGCACAACGTGTGCGCGGCGTGCTCACGTCGGCCGATGACGGTTCCGACGGCGGGATCGTGCTCCATGTCGACGACCACGAGGAACGTATTCCGTACAGCCGTATCGAGGCGGCGCGCACGGTCTTCGAATGGGGGCCGAAGCCGAAGCCGGGCCGGCCCGGGAAACACACGAAGCGAAACCACCCGGGAAGAACTGAAGCGTTGCCGCGATGCGCCGACGCGGTTGAGGAGAGGCAGTCGCGATGAACAGCGACATGATGGAGGCGCTCGAGAACCTCGAGCGCGAGAAGGGCATTTCGGTCGAGAGTCTGTTGCAGGCGCTGGCGGACGCGCTGGTGACCGCGTACAAGCGACGCCCGGACGCGGCCGAGGAGGCCGAGGTCGAGGTCGACGTCGAGACCGGCGACATTCGCGTGATCGCGCAGGAGCTCGACGAGGAGGGCAACGTCGTCCGTGAATGGGACGACACCCCGAGCGACTTCGGTCGTATCGCGGCGCAGACCGCGAAGCAGGTGATCCTGCAGCGCATCCGCGAGTTCGAACGCGAGATGAAGTACGAGGAGTACGCCGGTCGTGAGGGCGACATCGTCACCGGCATCATCCAGCAGACCGACCAGCGCTACACGTTGCTCGACCTCGGCAAGGTCGAGGCGCTGCTGCCACAGGCCGAGCAGGTGCAGAACGAGCGCTACGAGCACGGCAGCCGCCTGAAGGCCTACATCGTCGAGGTACGCCGCACCGCCAAGGGCCCGCAGATCGTCGTCTCGCGCACGCACCCGGGTCTGGTGAAGCGTCTCTTCGAGCTCGAGGTCCCCGAGATCGTCGACGGTGTCGTCGACATCAAGGCCATCGCGCGCGAGCCGGGCCACCGTACGAAGATCGCCGTCGCGTCCAACGACGGGAACGTCGACCCCGTCGGCGCCTGCGTCGGTGCGCGCGGTTCACGTGTGCGCATGGTCGTCAACGAACTGCGCGGTGAGAAGGTCGACATCGTCCCGTACAACGACGATCCGGCCGAGTTCGTGATGAAGGCACTCGCCCCGGCGCGGGTGCGCGAGGTGCGCATCCATCCCGAGACAGGCACGGCAGAAGTCATCGTCCCCGACTTCCAGCTCTCGCTCGCAATCGGCAAGGAAGGCCAGAACGCGCGCCTCGCGGCGCGGCTCACAGGCTGGCGGGTCGACATCAAGAGCGAGACGCAGCTCCACGACGAGGAGACCGGCGCCGCGGTGGAGTACGCCGAGGGCGAGTGGGTCCAGAACGAGTCGGGCGAGCTCGTCTGGCAGCCCGCGGAGGGTGGCGAGACCATCTCCGCCGAGGCCGCCGGGTACGGCGGGGACGCTGCGGCCGGCGCGCCCGCACCTGCCGAGGCTGGAAGCGCAGGCGAGGCGGCCGGCGGGCCCGAGGGATCGGCGGCGGAGCCGGCCGCGCCCGAGCCGGCCACCGAAGCGGGAAGCGATGTGAGCTCCGAGGCCGGGGACGCCGCCGCGGCGGAGCCCGCGCCGGCCGAGGCCCAGGTGGCCGGCGGCGCCGAGCGGGGAGACGGCGGCGCGTAGCGACGGCGGCCCGCGCCGGACCTGCGTGGGCTGTCGCCGCATCGCCCCGCCCGCAGAGCTGGTCCGCGTGGCCGGCCCGGCCGGCAGCGGGCTCGCCGTCGGGCCCGGCCCGGGACGCGGAGCGTGGCTCTGTGCCGACGCACCGGCGTGCTTCGAGGCGGCGATCCGCCGGCACGCGTTGGCCCGGGCACTGCGTCGCGGGATTCAGGCCGACGAGGTCGACCGTTTGCGCGCGACACTGTATGGGCGGCGGACGGCCGAGGGTCGACCGCGCTGATCGAAAGGGTGCCGCGACACGGCCGCACCCTCAACAGGCACCACGAACCACGAGCGACACATTCGAAGGACAGGCTTTGGCCACGAAGAAGATCAGGGTCTACGAGCTCGCACGAGAGCTCGGCGTCGAGAACCAGGTCGTGCTCGACCTGTGCGAGCGACTGAAGATCGGCGTCAAGAGCCACTCGTCGAGCATCGACGATCCCTTGGCCGACCGCGTCCGGCGTCTCGCCGATTCCGAGGGGCTGCGCAAGCAAGCGGCGCCGGTCGAGGCGGCCACGCCCGAGCCGAAGCCGACCGCCACGCGGGTTCGCCCCTCGAAGCGGCCGGCGCCCGAGCCCGTTGCGCCGTCCGTCGCACCCGAGCCCGTCGCGCCCGAGCCGGCACCGCACCGGGTCGTGCGGTCCACCCCCACCCCGATGCCGCGGCCTGTACAGCCCGAGCCGGCCGCGCCCGTCGTTCCCGCGGCCGCCCAGGCCCCGTC